>CALCNZ010000225.1 GCA_937897625.1 uncultured Flavobacteriales bacterium | reverse complement strand
GAATCATAGATCCTTCAAAATCGAAGGCAAGGCAATTGCGACGAATACTTTCCTCAATGCAGAATTTAACTCCACAAGCCGATAGTGCATTGTCGTTCTTCGCGTTGCTTGAAACTAAATAGTAGCAAACGCTGTCTACCATGACACAGAAGGCTTGATACGCGCCTCCTTCAGCAATAACTGTAAAAGCAGAAGATAAATTCAATGCATTGAACTTCGATAACAACTGCTCATGAGCCACGCCTTTCGCAGCGCTCGACAGCATGAAGGAACGCAATTCACTTTCATTGAACGGACGAACTTCAAATGAAAAATCTGAGAATCGTTTCAATTTGTTTCGAAGTTTCGAATCAATCTTCTCTTCCCAACTTTTCAGATCTAATATCCGATAGGTATATTTTGTTTTTGGAAGAGTACCTTTCCAAATAGCTTCCTGAAAGTCGGTGTATTCGACAGGGAAATCAAATTTCCAATAACCCCACCGTCCCTGTTGCACGAAAGAAAGTAATGCCTTCAAGACTTCCTTTTCCTTCGCCCGACGCGTGGCTGGCTTGTCGTAGTCTTGCAAAAAAGTTAACCAACAACTCGGAGAAAAAGGAGGCGTAATAAGACTGTTCAACAACTTTTTTCCAGACTCCCAAACCCACATCACAGCTACCACTTCAGCATCTACCATGAATTTTAGCACGAACAATTCAGAGCCGTATGCATGGCGCAAGAATACAGGAAAACCTTTTTTCTCCCATTGCGATAAAGCGTCCGATGAGGGCTCAATGACTACTTGCATTTGGTATAGATCTATAAGCTGAAATAAGAACATCTTCTTCAACTTCCCAATTTAAGGCTTGCTTCGCAGCTAATAAATTCTCACGGTATGAACTCAGGTCTTCCTTCATCATAGCGTCTACTTCTTCGTTAATCGAATTAACATCCCAACTGCGAATAATTCTTCCAACACCATATTCTTTGATCAATGCCGCGCAATCGACCAACGGAATTGAAAGCACAGGTATTTCGGAATGAATGTACTCGAATAATTTATTTGGAAGGCAATACAAATTGTTCAAGCAAACGGGCTGGGTTGAATTCACCCCAACGTCTGCACTCCCCGTGTACAAAGGAATCTCTTCATATGACACAGCCGGAACGAAAAATATATTGTCCTTGCGAGAAGCATAGGATTCAACCATTTCTTTAAACGCACCAAAACCCATGAATACAATTACAGCGTCAGAATCTTTGCGAGCGTCAAAAGCATTCAATAACATTTCAACTCCCCTGCCCTTGTCTAACATTCCCTGATAAAGAAATATCTTTTGATTTTCAGACAAGCCTAATTTTTCTCGAAGCGTATTCGAATGCACGACATGCATTTCATAAGGAACATTTCGCACCAGAGCTACAAACGAAAGTTTGTATGTTCTCAAGTAAAATTCTTTGATGGAAGGACTAATCGTAATCAACAATTCAGTCCAAGGAATAAATAATTTTTCTATGGTTCGAATGAGGAAACGCAAGAAGGGCCCTTTTCCGTCGCGGTGCGATTCTAATTCATGACAGTCGTAAACCAATTTCAATTTTGGGCGAGTCATTTTAGCCATCACGCCAATAACAAAAGCTTCGTAATCGTTGCAATGCCACAAGTCAACTTTTCGATATCTAGCTACGACACGCAAAGCGAATTCAAAATATTGAATTGCTCCCACAATTAAATTCGCTCTTCTCCATCTATCTGAAGAAACAACTACACGCTCTACTTCTACTCCTTTGTAATTCTCTCTTTCAACCACACCTCCTTTTTTCCAAGCAACAACTGTTGTGGAAAAACCATGATGTGAAAGGCTTTTCGCCATGCGATGAACACGATTGTCGTTTTTAAAATTCGTAACCAGCAGCGATATTACTTTCATGTTGCTTTGTGATTCTTTCTTACGTAGCGCTCCATGTAAAACAGCACCACTAAAATATTAAATGAAAAATAAATAAACTTCGAAATAACCAGAACCTTGGTTGCTTCCAGTTCATTCATTCCCCAGCTGTGCGCCAAATACACGGCAACAATGGCTAAAATAAAGTGAAGCGCATCTAGGAATAACCCCACACGCTGCATGTTAATTCGGTAAGTAATGAAGGCCAAAGAAGAAGTAACAAAATTCAGAGCGAACCAATAGATCAAATACTTCAAATACATGAATGAATTCCCCCAGGCCTCTCCAAAAATAAATCCCATCGTGTTCCCTGGCAGCATTTGAACAATGAAGATCATTGCGGCGGCGGCAACTAAAAAGCGCACCAGCACCTTGTAATAAAGTGCTCGTAATTCCTTTGGATCTTCAATTTCAGAAATACGTTGAAAGAAAACTTGCGAATAGGAATTGCTAACTACATTCAACGGTGCCATAAATATTCTTCTGCACAACGCCATGAATCCAACCGCTACCAATCCGTAATAAAGCGTGAAAATTCCCACGTGAGCCCATTGCGCCAAGCGGTTCAAAATGCTTCCCCAAATACTAAACATGGGATAATCTTTATGCAGAATGGCTAAAGCCTTCATGCGCTCATTCGACAAGTTTTTCAAACCTTCGGGTTCCGATTTCAAGAATTTCCAAATGGCATAAACCCCAGCCGCAATGCTTCCTATTACCGTCGAAAAAATCAATCCAGATGCATTCCACCCTCCGAATCCTGTTGCAATCTTTATGGGCTCAGATGACACCGCTGAGAGAACTTTAGAATTCGCCGCTACACGGTATTGCTTCAATCGAGAAAACCAATAATTGAAAACGTTAAACACCGCCGTAAAAAACAATACAATTGGAATCGTCCACAAATAAATAGCAATCGGTTCATTCGTTAACCAATAGGATATATCGCGTGCGAAAAACAAAATAAAAATTGAAAGCACAACGCAAGAATAGAACGCAACCTTTAAGGCAAGACCCACAATGTGTCTCGCATCGTTTTGCTCTTTCGGATGCATAATTGCGAACTCGTACTTGCCGGTTACAACTACCGAAAGAACCGTAATAATCATGGTGTACTGTTCTAGAAGAGTAAAATCTTCCGGAGTAAATAAACGCGTAATAAAAGGCGCTAAGATGAATACTAGAGCCTGTCCGATTACCGTTCCAGCCATAAGCGTGAACACATTGCGAATGTATTCAGCGCGCATGAACCTAGTAAAAGACTCAGATCCTTTCTTAATCATGAATTTTATCGGTTGGTCGTCTTAGCGGCCGAGTATATGCGCTCAATTATTTCAACCACCTTCAATCCTTCCAACGCATTGGTTGTAATATTCGAAACACCGCTTATGGCTTCCACCACATTTTGAATTATATACACATGGTTAGCAGCGCTTCCTTTGTAGGTCCCGTAATCGTTTGCCGGATTGCCTTCCGCCAAAATGGGCATGGTGTAATTTTCAATCTGGCAATACGCCACTTCATTCATGTATTGTCCGCCAATTTTCACCGTTCCTTTTTCAGCTACTACCGTCAAACTACTCTCGTAATTCACCTCGCTTACTGCCGTTGAAAAATTAATAGATCCCATTCCTCCTTCAACAAAATCAAACATAACCATTCCCGAATCTTCAAATTCGGTTGAGTGTGAATGATTGAAATCGTGAAGCCTGGTTTGAATATTATCTATGTCGCCGAAAAGCCAATACATAATATCTATGAAGTGAGAGAACTGTGTAAACAAAGTCCCGCCATCTAATTCCTTGGTTCCTTTCCAACCGCCCTTTTTGTAATAGCGATCATCGCGATTCCAGAAAAGGTCAATATTCACCATATAAATTTTTCCGAGTACACCTGATTGAATGAGTTCCTTCATCCAAACGCTAGGCGGACTGTATCTGTTTTGCATCACACAAAAAACCTGCTTGTTCGCACGCAACGCTTCGAAAATAACTTTCTCGCCATCTGCTTTATTCAAGGCCATAGGCTTTTCTACCACTACGTGCTTCCCCGCTTTCAGAGCTAACAAAGCGTGTTGAGCATGAAGTCCGTTCGGCGTGCAAATGCATACCACATCTATCTCTTCATTGGCCAACATTTCTTCCGGAGAATGATAAAAATGAACGTCCTCTGCAACACCGCATTCCTCGCGCGAGCGAACATCGCACATGGCAGACAATTCAGTTTGATCATTACGCTGAACCATTTCAGCATGACGCTTACCAATGTGTCCAGCACCAATTACCGCAAATTTAATTTTACTCATAAGACTTAATCAGATGCAAAAGTACGGAGAACCAACGAAATTAATCCCTTGGAGAGGGGTTCGATATGATAAACCCGAGGTTGAAAAGTATACTCCAAGGTTTTTCCTTTTGCTCGTAATAATTAGCCGAGAGGCTAACAGGGCCAATGGGAGAATGATAAACCAACGTTCCGCTGCCAACAGTATAGGTTCTGTACATATCCCTTGAAGGAACAGCCGTTGCATGAAAAGGCTGGTATCCGTATACATCGGCACGCAAGTCGACATTTTTAGTAATGTGCAATACCGGGGAAACACCCAATGTAAAAAACGATGTGCCTCTGTATACCGGCAAATAAAATGTTTTGAATTCGGGAAAGAAATTCGGAGTTGGACTCATGATCGAAGTGGCGGTTGCATTCTGAAAATTGTTTTGAGTAGACCAAAGCAATTCTCCCTTAATTCCAAATGAAAAGCGCGGCTGATCAATGATGTAGTTCTCGTAATACAAACGCATTTGCATCCATGAATGCTGGTTTGCGAGCGTATCTCTATTACTACTCGTGCTTCCCGGAATGGTATATTCATTTCCCGTTACACCCTTTCCTTCCACTTTTATTTTCGATCCCGAAGAGGCGTATTGAATGCGATTAGACGTACTTCTCAGATAACTGAAACGAACCATTTTCGCATTGAACTCGGTTAAATCCGCCGTATCGATACTTAAAAAATTCTTTGTTTGATAATAGCTATCGTATTGGTGCGAATAAATCGCATCAATCTTGAATTTCGCCTTTCTTCCTGCGGGCAATATCCACGAGGCCTCTCCAAATTGCTCGTTCAACAAAACATACGAAGGCTTCACATCTTCAAAAAAAGTAGTTAGGCTCTTGTAATAATCCCAACGATTCTGAGTGAAAGAAACTTCAAAAGCCACCGGTATATTGAATAACATTATTTTAGAACGTGCCTTAGCTTGAACAGATCCGTAATACCTTCCAAAATAACTATTGGCTTCTAGAACCGTGTTGACTCTTCCAAATAAGTTATACCGCAATCCAACAAATCCCGTGTTAATGGAACGCGAACTAAAATTCCCACCGAAAGAAACAATCAAATCTTTTTCTCGCTGAACATGAAGATCCAAAAGATACTTACCCTCTGCAGGTTTGAAATACATCTTCGGATACATCGTCTTTATGCTTCCGTCTGCCAACACTCTGAAGTAAGCGCGCTGCAATTCGATCAATGATATTGCGCTTTCCTTTCGGCCTAAAAGTTCGCGAACATATTGCGTTTGGCCCTTCGGAAGTCCTTCCAAACGAACTTCGTTTACAACCAACGGCGCACACTTCGAACGGAATTTATTCCGCTTACTCGCTAATTCTTGAAATGAAATTTCTCTTTCTACAATTTTCTTTATTGCAGGAAGCGACCGCATGGTCGCCACATACCCCGAATCGATAGCCGACATTGAATTCGAGAATTCGAAAGTGGTTGTGTTGTTGCTGTTCGGTTGCACAATGAAGATTTCTTCACAAGGAAGAAAAACCTCTTTCTGAGAAACAATCATCGCCTCTAACTGCGACATTAAGTTGTTCTCTTTTGGATCGGCAGGGGCACTCGAAACATTGCACCCCAAAATAACATCAGGCTGAAAATCGCGATACATTACGTCCATCGGAAAGTTGTTGTAAATACCTCCGTCGTACAATAAACTTCCGTCTACGCGTCTTGGAGGAATATAAAATGGATAGGTACAAGATGCGCGAATAGCTTCATTCAACGATCCAGATTTGAATATCACTTCACGCTTGTTTTTCACGTCGGCCGCTACACAACGAAAAGGAACGAACAAACTATCGAAATTCTGACGTGCAGCTTCGCTCGCTCCGCTAAGCAACTTCATGTGAACCCAATCCATGAGGGCTGGATTAATTAAATTGGTGGGAAGCGTATTCGAAATATTATCTCCACCCGAATATTTCAAGCTAACCATTGCGGCCGTTGGTTCCGATTTCAGATAATAAAATTGAAGATCAATAGGCAATTCTTCGCCTTCGGAAAGCATCGTAAATTCGGGCGTTCGGCATAGCGAATCCAATTGCTTCATAGAGTAACCAGCGGCATAAAAAGATGCAATCACCGCTCCCATGCTCGTTCCACAGATGTAATCAATGGGAACATTGTTTTCTTCCAAGGCTCTGAGAAATCCAATATGCGCCATAGCCGTTGCGCCACCTCCACTTAATACCACTCCTACACGCTGCGCATTGGCCCTATGCACTTGCATAAAAACAACCAAAAGCACGATCGCTGTGCGCAGAATTCTCATAGTGCAAAATTGCACCTACTTTTCCAATGAGCGGCAATTAATGCGTTAATTTTCAAACATCATTTGTTTCTAAACTGAAATAGGAATAGCGACGTACTTTTGTGCTATGAAATCCATTCGAAATAAACGCAGATTGCTCGGGGTACTTTACCTCATGGCGGCCTATCTTGTATTTCAATTGGTGTGGTGGGGTTGGCAGCTTTACAAACTTCAGCATGCGTATTTGCAACACCTGAAATCGGAAGGAAATCCGTTACCCGCAAATGCACTTCGCAATAAAATTTTTATGATTATTGGTGAAGGGGGCGTGTTCCTGTTGCTTCTTTTTTTAGGTGTCTGGTGGATCAAGAAAAATGTTTGGCAAGATTTGAAACGCGCTCAAAAAGAAAAGAACTTTTTACTTGCCGTAACGCATGAATTAAAAACACCCATTGCTGCTATTCGCTTGAATTCACAGACACTCAAAAATCGAAAACTCACCGAAGAACAATCGCAAGATCTTTGTGCAGATATTATTACTGAATCTAACCGACTTGAAACCCTAGTAAACAACATTTTGCTGGCAACACAATTCGAGCAAAACACATCCTTGGGCAATTGGCAAAAAATAGATTTATCTGCGCTCGTTGAAGCACAAATCAAACGGTTTCAGCAACTCTTCCCCGACCGAACCGTGAACTCGAACATTCAGTCTGCTATTTTTTTGCAAGCGGAAGAAAACATGCTCGTGAGTTTACTTTTCAACTTACTTGAAAACGCCAATAAATACTCACCCATTTCAGAACCCATTGTTGTTTCATTGAAAGCAAGCGAGCACCTCATTCTTTTGGAAATTTCCGATTACGGAATTGGTATTCCGAGCGAAGAACGAAAATCTATTTTCGAAAAATTTCATCGTGTTGGAAATGAACAAACCCGTTCACAAAAAGGAACCGGATTAGGACTTTATATAGTGAAAGAAATTTGCAAAACACATAAAGCAGAAATAACCATTAGCGACAACACCCCTCGCGGAAGTCGCTTCAAAATTACATTTTCAAAATGACAAAAAAAGTAGGACTTATCATTTTAGACGGTTGGGGAATTGGCAAGAACGATCATTCCAACGCAATACTAAGCGCTCAAACTCCATTTACGCACCATCTGAATAACACAGCTGCACACGCCACGCTACGCACAGATGGCGAATTCGTTGGACTTCCAGAAGGACAAATGGGCAACAGTGAAGTGGGGCACATGAACATTGGTGCAGGAAGAGTTGTGTATCAAGATTTGGTGAAAATTCATTTGAGCATTCGCAACAATGAATTGCACAAAAATGAAGTCCTCTTGGCGGCCCTTCAACATGCAAAAAAAGAAAATAAAAACGTGCATTTTATTGGACTCGTTTCCGACGGAGGAGTGCATTCGCACGTGAACCATTTGAAAGCGCTCGTAGACATTTGCGAAGAACAAGAACTTTCGAAAGTGTTCATTCATGCGATAACCGACGGAAGAGATTGCGATCCGAAAAGTGGTGAAGGATTCATTCAAGATTTAGAAAATCACTTGGAAGGAAAGCACGCGAAAATCGCAAGTGTCATTGGAAGATACTTCGCTATGGACCGCGACAAGCGCTGGGAACGTGTGAAGAAAGCTTACGATTTATTCGTAACCGGTTCACACGAAAAAAGTCCTTCCGCTTCTTTGGCAGTCGCGCAATCTTACGTAAATGGCGTAACAGACGAATTCATTGAGCCTATTCAAATCGAAGGAAACTTCCAAGGCATTGAAGCGGGTGATGTAGTCATTTGCTTCAACTTCAGAACAGACCGTTGTCGTGAAATTACCATGGCCCTTCACCAACAAGATTTCCCTGAGTTCGGAATGAAAAAACTTCCGCTGTATTATGTGACTATGACGCGTTACGACGATTCATTTCAAAACGTGCACATTCTTTTCGAGAAAGACAACCTCCTACATACGCTGGGAGAAACGTTGTCTTCGGCAAACAAAACGCAATTGCGCATTGCAGAAACAGAGAAATATCCGCATGTCACTTTCTTTTTCAACGGCGGAAGAGAAGAACCGTTTGAAGGGGAAAGCCGATTAATGGTTCCTTCACCGAAGGTGGCAACCTATGACCTCCAGCCCGAAATGAGCGCGAAAGAAATTGCTTCTTCTTGCATTCAATTCCTTCAAGAAAAAACACCTGATTTTTTCTGTTTGAATTTCGCTAATCCAGATATGGTCGGACACACCGGCGTTTACGAAGCCATTGTGAAGGCCATAGAAACTACCGACGCATGTCTTCAACAAGTAGCAGAGACGGCCGTTTCATTGGGCTATTCACTCATCGTAATTGCCGATCACGGGAACGCCGATTGCGCAGTTAACGAAGACGGTTCTCCGAATACAGCACACACCACGAACCCCGTTCCCGTGTGGATTGTAGACAAAGAAATCTCAAAAGTTAACAACGGGAAATTGGCCGACGTTGCACCCACCGTGCTTCAACTTTTGGGAATAGAAAAACCCCAAACAATGTCTGGGGTTTCTCTCATCTAATTTTTAAAACTTAAGGCTTCTTGTGCAAGACGTGAACATAACCCTCACGACTAATTCCATCTGTGCGATTTAATATCCAGAAGTAAACCCCATCTTCTGCGTTCGTTGCATCCCATGGAGTTAGATTGCTGTAATTCAAAGATTCGTAGATCATAGTTCCCCAACGGTTGTACAAACGCAACTGGCTATTTGGAAAACTCTCGAGACCTTTGATAATGAAATGCTCATTGTCGAAATCATCTGCATTTACCAAAAGCAAATTCGGTTCCTCCGTATCGCAAACGGTAAGTATAAATGGAATGGTCCCCGATTGGTTACAAGCATCTGTAACAGTAACGTCCGATGCATTGTTGGCAATACCCGTAATGGTATTCGTCAGTGGATTCAACATCATGGCCAAAGCATCAAACTGATAGACATATGGTGCTAAACCTCCAGTAACCAACAACTCCGATTCTATTCCAGCGCATAAGTCTTGCAGACCCGCATAAGATATCGCCGGCGGCTCCGTAATTACAAATAAGGATGAGTCTGAATTTCCGCAATAATCTGTGATCGTTAATTCATAATTTCCAGCACTTCCAACAGAAAACACTTGGGTTGGATTTGTTCCTATTGTTGAACCCGCTGCATCTTGCCAATTGAATGTATAATTCGGAACCCCATTTGAAATGAGCGGAACAGCATTCACAGGAACGACAGCACTCGGACAAAGATTAAGAATATCTGTTACCGGAGCCAATTCTGTTGGTACGTAATCGACAATGTTCAAAGCTGCAGTAGCCGTGTCTAAAGCCTGAGTCGTTGGATTGAAAAACACGAACCCAATTTCAATGGTCTCGTATCCTGCCGTGATATTTCCGAAACTTACCGTTTGGGTTCCTTCAACAACATTATCAATCATTCCGTTCACGAATAACGTATCTGAAACTCCAGGAACTAAAATAATTTGAGTCACTCCGTTGGTGTTGTAATCTTGATCTATTGTGGCCGTCCCCGAAAACAACAATTGAATGGTGTCGTTCTGAAGCAAACACGGCGGAGGTGTAATAACGAACTGTCCGTTGTAACAACCTTCTCCTTCTAAGATAGAGTTAGCAGGGAATCCAGGAATCGGACTTACTCCTGCATTCGTCACAGCAACAGATTGTATTAAACTTGCTCCCGTGCTGAATGATCCTGCTTCAATAATTACATCGGATTTCAATGCTGTATCGGTACCGTTCGCAATTGCCAAACGAATGTGATACGTTTGTCCACATTCCAAGTCATGTTCCGCTGCTAGCTTAACGGTGAATCCATTCAGGTTAATTGGAATAACACCCGCTCCATTGTCTATGTAATAAGGTATATTCAGAACATTATTCACCGAGCTAATTGTAATTGGAAGGGGTGGTGTCGATTGCGGAACAATGGCAATGTTCACTGCACCACCCGGAAATGCTGCTGGAGAAGCATATGAACCTGTGATTCCAGGACCACTCAGAAAGAATGCAAACACATCGTTATATTGTGAATTCACATAAGTCAAATATTCATCCGACCCGAAAATGTAATTGAAATTCAAGGTAGCCCCCGTTGCAACGAAGTCAAACTCCAAAGAGGCAATGTTGTTAACTGAAGAAACGCTGAAAGTTTGACCAATCAGAGGTGGAACTGAATTCGCAACACTTAACAAATCCGGATCTCCAGATATGTTCGGTGTAATAAATGTCCCTGCAAAATTGGGAACCACTTCTTGCGCGTCTGAACATCCGATAACAATTCCCTCGGTTATCTGAAAATTCGGATCCGTGTTTCCGGTCATCTGACCCAATTGCTGAGACACTCCCGTAAATGTCGCATTAGAATAAGTTACTCCCGGTCCTAACAGTGCTTGAACCGCTTGGTCTGCTGTTACATAAGACACAGCAACCTGAGCCTGCAACGTCTGCCCCGCCAATAAAGCAACAAAAAATACTATTTTTTTCATTCGAATCGATTTCTTCTCGAAAGACAACGATTACAAACGTAAAGTTGCCTCAAAAGGTTTATTCTTCAAATATAACAAATCCGAGTTAGTTTTGCTCCATGCACGAAGTCATTCGAATTGAAAACCTCACCCGTTTCTACACCATTGGTGAAGAAACTGTTCGTGCCCTCAACGGAATAAATCTAACGATTCAAAAAAACGAATATGTTGCCTTAATGGGCCCGTCTGGTTCCGGAAAGTCAACGCTCATGAACATTATAGGCTGTTTAGACACTCCCACTTCCGGAGAGTATTTTCTGAACGGTCCAAATGTGGCGCAACTTTCAGACAGCGAATTGGCCGCCATTCGAAACAAGGAAATTGGGTTTGTTTTTCAAACGTTCAATTTGCTTCCACGTTTAACGGCTCTGCAAAATGTAGCTCTTCCGCTTGTCTATGCGGGGATTCCGGAAGCTGAACGCTTGAAAAAAGCCAAAGAAGTACTTGAACAAGTGGGACTCGGAAACCGAATGACGCACAAACCGAACGAGCTTTCGGGTGGACAGCGCCAGCGCGTGGCTGTGGCTAGAGCCCTTGTAAATAACCCTTCCATAATTCTTGCCGACGAACCCACCGGTAACCTCGACTCGAAGACCAGTGAGGAAATCATGCAATTGATAGACATCATTCATCAAGCGGGAAACACCATTGTCCTCGTTACACACGAAGAAGACATTGCCCTTCACGCGAAACGCGTAGTTCGCATGCGCGACGGAATTGTTGAAAGCGACCTCGCCCAAGTATAACTCCTCGTGGCGTATATTTGCCACTCATTTTTTCACCATGAACATCAAAGAAATACTTTCTTCACTTCCAATAGGAACTTCCATTCAACTCAACGGTTGGGTGCGTACTTTTCGCAACGAGCAATTCATTGCCCTGAACGACGGTTCTTGCATCTCGAATTTACAAGTCGTTGTAAATGCAGATTCTCTTTCGGAAGGAGACAGTAAGCGCATTCATACCGGCTCTTGCATAAGCGTTCATGGAACACTTACCGAGAGTTTAGGAAAAGGCCAAGCGATAGAACTTACCGCTTCAAAGGTTGAAATTTTGGGTGAAAGCAATCCGAATGAATTTCCCATTCAAATGAAAAAACATTCATTGGAATTCCTTCGTGAAAAGGCTCACTTGCGTTTTAGAACTTCTACGTTCAGTGCAGTATTCAGACTGCGTCACCAATTGTCTTTCGCCATTCACAATTACTTCAACCAAAACGGATTCGTGAACATTCACGCGCCAATCATCACCGGAAGCGATGCTGAGGGCGCTGGTGAAATGTTTACTGTTTCCAACTTCGATCTAGAAAACCCTCCTCGAAAGGAAGATGGAACCATCGATTTCAGTGAAGACTTTTTCGGAAAGCACACACACCTTACGGTAAGCGGACAGCTTGAAGCTGAATTGGCTGCGTTAGCTCTTGGAAAAGTATACACGTTCGGTCCAACCTTCCGTGCAGAGAATAGCAACACCAGCAGGCACCTTGCAGAGTTCTGGATGATCGAACCGGAAGTTGCCTTCAATGATCTTGCAGCAAACGCAGATTTAGCCGAAGACTTCTTGAAGTATTGCATTCGTTATGTGTTGGAAAACGGCAAAGAAGATTTGCTTTTCCTTCAAGAACGCGAAGCCACTGAAGACAAGCAAAAGCCAATGGATGAGCGCCAAACAGCGCCATTGATTGAACGGCTTGAATTCGTTGCGAACAACACCTTCGAACGCATTACCTACACCGAGGCAATAGACATTCTTTTGAATTCAAGTCATTATAAAAAGAAGAAATTCAAATACCCCATCGAATGGGGAATTGACCTTCAAAGTGAACACGAAAGATACTTGGTTGAAAAGCATTTCCAAAAACCTGTCATTCTTACCAACTACCCGGCTGCAATCAAAGCATTTTACATGCGTTTGAATGAAGATCAAAAAACAGTTGCTGCCATGGATATTTTAGTTCCAGGCATTGGTGAAATTATTGGTGGAAGTCAACGTGAAGAGCGTTATGATATGCTGCTTGAAAAATGTAAGCAATTCAACATTCCAGAGGAAAGCATGTGGTGGTATTTGGAAACCCGAAAGTTCGGAACGTGCCAACACGCCGGATTCGGATTGGGCTTCGAAAGACTGGTGATGTACGTTACCGGAATGACAAACATTCGCGACGTTATTCCTTTCCCCCGCACTCCGAAGAACGCAGAGTTCTAAATTGAATTTTTATTTCTGAATCAACGCTATCCAGACTGAAGTCTTGTAGTTGTCTATGCGCGTCCAAATCGGACGAACAACACCGTTCACTGCAGAAATATTATTGTAATCTCCTAGGAAAACAGAGGCATTGGTTTCAAACGGCTTCTCACTAATACGTTCATTCGTCCAAGTCTTTCCGCCATCTGCTGAAGAGGCAAGATATACATCGGTTTTGTAATCGGTATAATTTCTTCTGTCGTAAAACACTGTATACAAATTACCAGTTACCTGGTCTACTGTCATCCAAGGAAAAAACTGAGGAGCATGTGTTTCGTCGTTGTTCACGCGCACCGCTTCTGTCCAATGCTCTCCGCCGTCCTTCGATGAAGAAACAAACACATCCACATCTCCGTTTCGCTCATCGCTCCAACACAAGTAAAGTGTTCCTCGGTTCGGGCCATTGCTTAAATCGCTTAGAAGAATGGGCATTCCATTGGCGCGATAAACTCCCGGGATTTCCTGATTCCATCCGCCAGGAATAATAAGGGCTACTTTCGATTTCGGCATCCATGTGTTACCTCCGTCCAATGATTTATTGAAGTAGATGTTTT
>CALCNZ010000224.1 GCA_937897625.1 uncultured Flavobacteriales bacterium | reverse complement strand
GTGTAACCTACTCCCCTACTTCCGGAAAAGCAATAACAAAGAACAACACCTCAGATGTGGTGAATGCCATTTTCAAATTGAAAAATGAAACACGCTTTGCTATTGTATGTCCGCTTAAAATTGAATCTGAAACCTCCTTTCAAATAGCGAAAGAAACCCTGCTCGCGCAAGGCTTCAGCCGATTGGTTGTTGGAAATGATTTTGTTGAAATTCAAGAAGCAGAATATTCGTCGAAGCAAACGTATTACTTACTCATCGATCGCATGTCGAAAGACGATGAGTTGGAAGCTTCGCGTTTAGGCGATAGCGTAGACCTGGCGTTCTCCTTGGGACATGGGCACTGCGCATTGTTCTTTCCAGATAAAAAGAAATTCGAAGTGTATGCGAATCAATTGGAAGAAGACGGCATCGTCTACGAAGAACCTTCGTTGAATTTATTTTCGTTCAACAATCCGGTCGGCGCATGCAAAACATGTGAAGGTTTTGGAAGTATCATTGGCATTGATTCGAAATTGGTTATTCCAAATGAAAACCTTTCCATCTACCAAGATTGTATTGCATGTTGGAAAGGCGATAAACTCAGCGGATGGAAAGACGATTTGATTCGCAATGCGAAGAAAGCTGATATTCCCATTCACACGCCTTACCGCGATTTAAGCGCACTTCAGAAGAAAATGTTGTGGGAAGGATGCACGCACTTTCACGGAATAAATACATTTTTCAAATACTTAGAAGCAGAGACTTACAAGATTCAAAATCGCGTCTTGCTTTCGCGCTATCGCGGAAGAACAGCATGCCCTGAATGCCACGGAACACGCTTAAAGAAAGAAGCCAACTACGTAAAAATTGCACACACTTCTGTTTCAGAATTGATGTTGCTTCCTTTGCATAAATCGCTTCACTTTTTCGAAACACTCCAGCTTACAAAACACGAAGAATCTGTTGCCAAAAGAATCTTGTTAGAGATTAAAAACAGACTGCGATTTTTGTGTGAAGTGGGATTGGAATATATAACGTTGAATAGACTTTCGAACACATTAAGTGGCGGTGAAGCCCAACGCATACACCTTGCGACCAGCTTGGGAAGCGCGTTGGTAGGATCCATGTATATTCTGGATGAACCTAGCATTGGTTTGCATCCGAGAGACAGCAAACGATTGCTTGAAGTGCTGAAGAATTTGCGTGATCAAGGAAATACGGTTATCGTTGTTGAACACGAAGAAGAAATCATTCGAAACGCTGATTACATCATAGACATTGGTCCGGAAGCTGGAGCAAAAGGAGGAGAAATTGTGTTCGAAGGAATGGCGAAAGAACTGGAGAAAAAAGGCAAGACTTTGACTGGAGAATATCTTCGTGGAGACAAGAAAATTCACATTGAAAAAACGAAGAAAAAACTCAACGATTTCGTATCGTTGAAAGAAGTGAATCTTCACAACTTATCGAATGTTAGTATTGATATTCCCCTTCACGCATTCAGCGTGATTACTGGGGTTAGCGGATCTGGAAAAAGTACATTGATTAAGAGTGTGCTCTACCCTGCTCTTCAAAATGCATTGAACGGCATTGCCGAAAACAGCTCGAATTACAGTGAGCTTTCAGGAAGTATTTCTTCCATCAAAGCACTGGAATTTGTAGATCAAAATCCGATTGGAAAAAGTAGTCGTTCGAACCCTGCGACCTACTTAAAAATATACGACGACATTCGCGCGCTTTTCACTTCACAAACTTTGGCCAAACAGCGCAACATGAAGCCCGCATTTTTCTCGTTCAACGTAACGGGTGGGCGCTGCGACACCTGCGAGGGAGAAGGCATTCAGACGATTGAAATGCAGTTTATGGCAGACGTCGAATTGGTATGCGAAACGTGCAAAGGAAAGCGTTTTAAAGAGGAAGTTTTAGACGTTCAATACCGTGGAAAAAACATTGCCGATGTATTGGACTTAACAGTAGATGAAGCCATTGAATTTTTTGGTGAAGACACTTCAACTTCGGCGAAGCATATCGTTCAAAAGCTTTCTCCACTTAAAGCTGTAGGCCTTGACTACGTAAAGCTTGGACAAAGCAACAGCACCTTGTCTGGCGGAGAAGCGCAGCGTATAAAATTGGCTTCGTTCCTCATCAAAGGACCGAATCAACCACACACGTTATTCATCTTCGATGAACCCACAACTGGACTGCACTTTCACGATGTACAGAAGTTGATGATTACATTTCAGGCTTTGATTGCACAAGGTCATACGGTGATTGCGATTGAGCACCACACCGATGTTATGCGCTGTGCAGATTGGATCGTAGACATTGGACCAGAAGGCGGAGAGAAAGGCGGAAACATCTTGTATTGCGGGCCTTTTGAGGCTTTCTTAAAAACAAAATCGTATACAGCCGACGCACTAAACTTGTAAGCGTATTCAAAATAAATAGAGAAAAATTGTGTTGTTCAATCATGAGAAAATTAGTTTCGTTCAGCATTGCAGCAGTTATAAGTTTAGCGAGCTGCTCACAACAAAAACAAAATCAAAGCACATCGAGCAATATGATTCCACAGGTAGTAAAAACAGAAGAAGAATGGAAGAAAGAATTGTCTCCTGAGCAATTCCGCATTCTTCGTGAAAAGGGCACTGAACGTGCGTTTACGGGAGAGTTTTGGGACCATCATGATATTGGAACCTACAGCTGCGCGGCATGTGGACAAGAGCTGTTTCAATCTGATTCTAAGTTCGACAGTGGATGCGGATGGCCGAGCTATTTCAAACCGATTAATGAGTTGGTTATTTCGGAAGACAAAGACACTTCTTATGGAATGGTAAGAACTGAGGTGATGTGCAGTAAATGTGGTGGACACTTGGGCCATGTTTTTCCAGATGGACCTCCTCCAACTGGACTTCGCTATTGCATTAATTCTGGAGCGCTAATCTTTAAGCCGAATACCCCTTAATAGCGCTATCTACGCTGCGAAGCAAAGTTTGCGCATCGCGTGGATTCAATTGCTTTCCGAAGCGAATTTTAGAGCGGTTGTAGACAAATCCTAAGCGCTCTCCGCCCATGATCCAGAAGCTATCGTCGAGGAAGTAGAAGAACGAATTTTCATCTTGCTTAACGATTCCCAATTGCTTTATTTTTTCCAATTCGAATTTCTCTTTTTTACCGCGATTTCCAAATGCGTTTTGAAGCGTCATTTCGCCCTTCTTGAATACTAGAATTTCCTTACCCGACTTTCTCCACATGAGCACTTTCAAGGTGCGATAAAAAAAGAAAGACCACAACGCCGTAGAGATCAAAAAGAAAATTTGCTCTCCGCTATTCGGTGAAGTGAACAACGAATAAATAAACACACCGCCGCAAAACGTCCAGGCCATAAGCCAAGCGTAAAGCAGCGCTTCTTGCCAACGTTCTACACTTTGAGAAATAGATATGGACAATTGTTCTTTTTCGCGCACCACTTGAATGCGTTTTCCTATGAACTGAGGAGCTGCTTTATTCATGAATTCAACACTTTATCGTACAACTTTTCGTAGAGCGGAAGAACCGCTTCGAGTGAAAATGCATTCGCTCTTTCTCGTGCTTGATCTTTAAATTTCATCAATCGTTCTTCCTTTTCAATCAAGTAAAAAACTTGTTTCGCCATTTCATCTACATCGCCCACGTTGCTCATTAATCCTGAAACACCGTGTCTATTTAATTCGGGAAGACCTCCTGCATTACTTGAAACAACTGGCACTCCGCTCGCCATGGCTTCCAATGCGGCTAATCCAAAACTTTCCGATTCGGAAGGAAGAAGCATGACATCTGCCGCTGAAAGAAGTTCCATCGGGTTCTTTACATTTCCAACAAAAACAACATTGTTCAACTGATGATCGCGTGCAAATTGTTCTGCCTTCGAGCGGTCTGGACCGTCGCCAACCATAATTAAAATCGAGGACTTCAATTCGTTTACACGCTTGTAAATTTCCATCACATCCATCACGCGTTTTACTGGACGGAAGTTGGAAATATGAATGAGCATAGGCGTTCCATTGGGAGCGTACTCCTCGCGAATTTCGCTTACCACCTCTGCGTTGATGGGTGTTGGATTCAAGAAATTCGGAATCACTTCGATGTCGATGTTAATTCCAAAAAGCTTGTAGGTATCTGTGCGCAAGCTTTGCGAAACCGCAGTAACAGCATCGCTTTCATTGATGGCAAAAGAGATCACGGGTTCGAAGGAAGCGTCTCTTCCTAACAAGGTAATATCTGTTCCGTGCAGCGTTGTAATCACTGGAAGATTTATTCCTTCTCGTCTCAAAATTTGCTTCGCCATGTAGGCGGCGCTTGCGTGCGGAATGGCGTAGTGAACGTGAAGTAAATCTAGTCCTTCATGTTTCGCCACATCTACCATTTTACTTGCTAAAACAAGTTCGTAAGGCGGGTATAAAAAAAGTGGATAATCGCTTACGTTTACTTCGTGGTAGCGAACATTTTTTCTGAGCGAACCCAAGCGAACGGGCTGCGAATAAGTAATGAAATGAATCTCATGACCTTTATCGGCAAGTGCTTTTCCCAACTCCGTTGCAACAACACCACTACCCCCAAAAGTTGGGTAGCACACTATACCAATTTTCAATTTTTTTTCCATAGTTTAACGGAGTAGAACTCCGTTGCAAAAGTACTACGGTTTAACAGGAAACAGCTTGTAAATTTCTTCTTGAATTCTCGGACGAATGCGCAGGTCGTTGATCTTCCAATTTTCCGAACTGGGGCAGTTGCGATTACTTAAGAAAACGAACACTGTTCCATTCGCTGGATCTGCCCAGCACAGTGTTCCGGTGAATCCGGAATGACCGAAGCTCTGGTCTGAAGCAGAGGGCCCCGTAGCTCCGGTCCATTTGCCAAACCCTGGCTTATCAAATCCCAATCCTCTTCGATTGTCTTTGAAATGTCGTGCCGTAAACAAGTCCATGGTTTCATGGTGGAAGAATTCTTGCGTGCCGTAACGTCCGTCGTTCAAGCACATCTGCATCAGTGCTGCGCAATCATTCGCGTTGCCGAACAGGCCCGCGTGTCCGCCTACTCCACCAAGCAATGCCGCGCCTTGGTCATGCACATACCCGCGAACCGCTTGGTGTCGCCATTTCAAATCTGTTTCGGTTTCAGCAATCATATTTATTGGCCAATTCTTAGCCGGATTGTATCCCATGGAGCGCAGTCCCATTGGTTTATAAAACGTTTCCGAAACATAAAAATCAAGAGGCATTCCTGTGATTTTCTCAATCATTTTTTTGTAGTAGTAATAGCCTAAATCACTGTACAGATAACCTTGATCTGGATTCAACTTCACCTCTAAAATTTCCTTATAAATCGAATCCGTCATTTCCTTAGTGGTCCACATGTCTGCACAAACCGGATTGCAACATTTGTCGGTGTGCTCCTTCGATAAACAGTTTCCGTCCCACTCTCCTCCGTTCACGGTAAGGTTGGTAAAATCTTTCCAAGCCGGAAGCCCTGCAGTGTGCGAAAGCATGCGCTTCAATTGCATTTTTGCATGTGGATGTCCTTCAGGGAAATCAATGTATTCACCAATTGTTTTCTCCACATCAATTTTCCCTTCATCCACCAATTTCATTAAAGCCATCGTGGTTGAAAGCATTTTAGTTACCGAAGCAAGGTCGTAAATCGAGTTTTCAGACACTTTCTGCGTCTTGGCCTTGTCTAGATACCCAAAACTCTTGTTGTAAAGAATAACGCCGTCTTTCGCGATTAAAACGCGACAGCCTGGGTATGCGCCTTGGTCCAAACCTTCCTTCACTATTTCATCTACCTTCGAAAACATGTTTGTTTCTCCGCCTTGAACCTCTGTCGGTGCGTTTGCCATCATGTCTTCCACATAAACACTGCTGTTGCCATTCGATTGCGAGCTGCTCGAAATGAAATCGAACCATCCTGTTTGTGAAGGCTTCAAGTAGCGCATTCTTCCAGCTGTCTGAAAGGTCTTCCCATCCCCTTCTTTGAATTTCGATCCAACAGAAACAGGCAATTTTCCTTGAAAAGGAATAACGCCGCAAATGGCATCTGCAGTTACTTGTTGCGTCAAATCATCGGGCTGATAAGCCACCACGAATGAGTTCACTCCTTTCCATTCAGATTTTTCCAATGCATACGGACAAGCGAACATAATCACTGAAGTTGTGAAGTGTTCGGCTATTAATTCAGACGCACGGGTTCCCTGAGTGGTAATTCCAAAATTGGAATTCGCCTTATTGGTTGTCCCTAAAAAAGCGACTAAAACATCGGTGCAATTTGTTTTCAATTTTGAAATTACGTGTTGAACTTCCACCTCAGTGCATTCCTTCGAAAGCGCATGAATTTCAACCGCTTTGTATTGGTCCATACTTTTCGCGAAAGCACAATTCACATCGTCGCCAATAACAATCACACCCAAAGGTTTTTGCCATTTGTCTGAATCTTCGTAAGGAATTTTATTTTCAGAAATAACAGTTATTGAACTCTCAATGCAGCGTCTGCGTAGCGATGTGGCGTATGGCAAATTCAAATCTTTCGCAATTCCTTTCATTGCAATTGGCTTGAATTTGTTTGCGCCTACACGCTCCTTCGCTTTCAAAACCTTCAATGCTTTCGCAGTAATTTCTTCTTCCGTTATTCTTCCTTGCTGAATCGCTTCTTTCACTTTTTGAATCGCAAGAGGGACATTTAAAGGAAATAATACCACGTCGTTTCCCGCAATCAGGGCGCGTACATCGGCTTCTCCAGAAGGAAAATACTTCGCCACACCTTCCATGTTCATCGCATCGGTAAGCACCAATCCTTCAAACTTCAAACTGTCGCGAAGCAATCCTGTGATAATGTTCTTTGAAAGCGTGCTGGGCACATGCGCTTCTTTTTCAAACTCGGGAAGCGACAAATGAGCAACCATTACACTTGCCAATCCGTTTTCGAACAACGTCCTGTAAGGCTTGAATTCATTGGCAGACAGCTGCGCGTAATTTTTGTTTACGACAGGAAGTTCCTTGTGCGAATCGACGTCTGTATCTCCGTGTCCGGGAAAATGTTTTGCATTTGCAAGCACGCCATTATCTTGCATACCCTTCATGTAGGCCATTCCGCAAGCCGTTACGCGATCTGCGTTTTCACCAAATGAACGATTTGAAATAACTGGATTTTTCGGATTTGAATTCACATCTACAACCGGAGCGAAATTCATGTGTACGCCAATGCGCTTGCACTGACGCGCGACTTCCTTTCCAAATTCATAAATAAGTTTTTCATCCATTGAAGCTCCCAAGGTCATGGCGCGAGGGAAAGAAATGGTGCTATCTAAGCGCATACCTAATCCCCATTCTGCATCGATTCCGATGAGCAAAGGAATTTTTGATTTGGATTGAAAGCGATTGGTCAACTTCACTTGGCGCACAGGACCGCCTTGAAAAAAGATGATTCCGCCAATGCCATTGTTCTTGATTAAAGCATCTATCTGCGTTGGGTTGTAAGATTCTTTCTTCTCATCGCTCCATGCGGCAACCATGAAGAGTTGTCCAATTTTTTGATCGAGGGTAAGGGTTTTGATGAGGCTGTCGGACCAGGAGCTAGAGCTAGTTTCTGCGAAAGGTGCTTCGCAAGGTCTGAAAGAAGGTGAGTGCAAGATCGACGTGGTCGAAGGTTCTTCGAAAGGTCCTTTGGAAGATTTTATAAGATTAGAACGAAAAGCAAAGAGTACAACTACCAACGCCAAGACAGGCCATTTCAAAAATTTCTTCATGTGTTAAAGTTATTCGCACACAAGAGAGAACTGAAAAAGTCTAAACGTATTTTACAACATTGAAATGTGAATGAATTAGGCCATCAACGCCTTCGCCTCAATAGCCTTTCTTGCCTGTACCATAAGGAAGGAGAACTGCTCTTCTTCGGTGAGACTCGAGTTGTCTAATACAATGGCATCTGCCGCCTTGCGCAAGGGATCTGCTGCGCGAGTGGTGTCTTGCAAATCGCGTTGCGCAATGTTGTCACGAACATCATCAATTGCAATGTTTACTCCGTTATTTTTTAACTGAAGGAATCTGCGCTGGGCACGCACCTCAACATCTGCAGTCATGAAGACTTTCAATTCCGCACTTGGAAGAACAACGGTTCCGATGTCTCTTCCATCCATAACCACACCGCCGTTTTCAGCCATGCGTTGTTGAATGCGCACCAACTTCTCGCGCACCGCTTTTATTGCGCTTATTGCAGAAACTTGTGCACTGGCTTGCATGCTTCGAATTTCTTTATCGACACATGTTCCATTTAAGAAGGTTTCAATTTCCTGTGTATCTGAGTTGTATTTGAATTGAATTAAAATCAAATGCAACGATTCTACCAACATGTTTTCATCTATGCTTCCATTGCTTTGAACATAACCATGCTCCAAGGCGTAGAAAGTAACCGCTCTGTACATTGCCCCTGAATCGATGTAGATGTAATTCAAATTTTTTGCAATGGCTTTTGCTAATGTGCTCTTGCCGCAAGAAGAATAGCCATCGATGGCAATGTTGATTTTATTGGTCACTTGGTTAGGGAATTGAAGTCCCGAATTTACAATGCTTCCCGGCAAAACACCAAGTTTTATTTTAAAATGTGGTAATATTGCGCACATGAAAAGTTTAAGACTGCGCTTGGGTTTATGTTTCTTGGTCATCTCCGCATCTTTCCTTTTTCATTCCTGCAATAACATTCCGTATTTCGGACATCAAGAGGGAAAAATTATTTACGACGTCACCTTTCCTTACGAAACCAACGACATTAAGATGGCTCTTTTCCCAACGGAGATGATCTGTATTTTCGATGGTGAACACCAGCACACACGCATTGAATCTGCCTATGGCATTGTGAAATCTGAATTTATCATTGATCACGAGAAAAAAGAATTCAACCACCTTGTCGCCTGCTTCGGTAGCGATTACGTGATGCATCTGAACGAGAGTGAATTCAATGAATGGATCAAACAATTTCCTGCTGTAAGACTTGAACCCACGGAAGAAACCCTAACTATTGCGGGCTACGAGTGCAAGAAAACGATTGCTTATTTTAAGAGCGATTCTCTTCCATCAGTAGATTTATACAGCACCACGAAATTAGATTTAGACGGAGACAACTGGTGGAACACTTACGCCGGAGTTGAAGGAACGTTGTTGGGTTATGACATTGAGCAATATGGAAGACGCATGCAAGTGCGCGCACGCGAAGTCATTTTTCAAAAAACTTCTCCCGAAGATTTTCAAGTCCCTTCGTCCTACACCCCAATAAGCGCGGGTGAAATGAAGGCTAAGCTCGATGAAATTGTAAAAGATTATCTCGATTGATGAACCATTAGGGAACTTCCCTGTACAGCATAAAAAATTCAAGTTATGCTGTTATCTTTTCTTCGATTCTTTCAAAGCGACGCAAGGCATTTTCAAATTGTTTCTCAAACTATTTTTGTTTGCATAGGTGTTGTCTTTCTGCGTTGGGATTATTCCTTCACCGCTATTTTACTCACCTTCGGTGTTGCTCTCTCTGTTCAACTCCTTGGAATTTATTTTCTGAAACTTCCTTTCCATTCCATCAAAAGCGCATTAATCACAGCCTTCGGATTGACGCTGTTATTCAAAAGCAACGAGCCCTTGCTCTACGCTCTTGCGGCAGCCATTGCGATTGGACAAAAATTCATTTTTAAAATACGCGGACAACATCTTTTCAATCCGGCGAATGTTGGAATCATTGCCGTTATTCTTTTAACGAAGAACGCTTGGATTTCTCCAGCGCAATGGGGCAACAGCACGGTCATTGTTTTCGTCATTGGAACAGCAGGATTGGCGGTGCTTTCGCGCGTGAAGCGCATAGACACCGGATTGATTTTTATTGCTACACTTTTCGCGCTTGAATACTACAGAACCATTGTGTATTTGGGTTGGAATTGGGAAGTTCTCATTCACAAATTATCATCTGGAAGCATTTGGTTGTTCGCCCTTTTCATGATCACCGATCCCATGACCATTCCAAGATCGGAAGAGC
>CALCNZ010000223.1 GCA_937897625.1 uncultured Flavobacteriales bacterium | reverse complement strand
GATGTTGTTCCAATGGAAGATTCTGAAACCACGAAGTAATTTCCTTTCGACCATTCTGAAACATTCATTTCGTTTTTCAATGTTGTAATTTTTCCTTCAGCCATTAAAGCACCTGAGAAAGAATACACCGAATAATTTCCACCCAATTGATTCGAAGAAAATTCAACCGTAATTTTTTCCGAAGCAGGATTCGGATACACATTTAAGTTTTGTGCGATGTTCTCGTTTTGAACGCCTGCCCAAACCAAGTTTTGGAATTTCTTAATGGTGTTCGGACCCGCTCCCGGATATTGCGTTCCGTTTAAAGCAACGTACACCGAACCGTCATGCGGATTCACACAAATGTCGCGTAAGCGCTTGTTAAAACTTTGGAAGAACGCATCTGAATTTGTTTGCGATCCGCTTACGTCTGCTGTTGTTACCGACTGACCATCTGCACTCAAATGCAAAACAGTCATCCGCTCATAAGAACTGCTCAATCCTCCCAATACAGCCATTAAAATACAGTTGTTCCATTCTGGAATTGCTGGGTGGTTGTAGTACTCAATTCCGCATACAGCGCGACAAGGAGACCACTCTATCAAGGGTTCTTTTACATTGTTCGCAGTGCAATAAGCAATCTCAGCGGTTGTATTGCAAGCGCCTTCAACAGTTGGCCAACCGTAGTTTCTTCCAGGTTCAATAATGTTGAACTCGTCGCTGTTGTTTTGACCGTGCTCTGAAGCGTAAATAATTCCCGTTGGACCAACCGCTAAACCTTGACAGTTGCGGTGTCCGTAAGACCACACGTAGGTGGTTGGATCTGGGTTGTCCGATGGTATGGTTCCATCTAAGTTAATACTTAAGATCTTTCCATTGAGTGAAGTCAAGTCCTGAGAGCTCACTCCGCCGTCGCCAGTGTCTCCGCAAGACATCAGAATTTTTTGATCTGGCGTAATTACCAATCTCGATCCGTTGTGAATTGAATTTCCACCAATTCCGTTAATCAACTGCACTTCGTTCACCAACGCTGTTCCGTCCCAATCGAACATAGACAGGCGCTCTTTCACGGCATTGCCCTGTGTGTAATTATAAACCACATAAACCTTCGGTGTATTTAAAAAATCCGGATGCAAGGCCATACCTAACATCCCAGGCTCGCTTCCTCCACTGTACGGGATTAAAGCTGTTTTATCTAAAATAGAAGTGTAGGTTCCGGTTGCAGGATCAATGCGCAAAACTTTACCAACGCGCGTGGTGCACCAAATGAAATCATCTGGACCCCATACCATTTCCCATGGTAAATTCAATCCTGTTACTAAATCACTTTCGGTAAGCGTTGTATTTCCAACTTGCCAAGTTTGTGCATTCATCTGAAGCGCACAAATAAGAGAGAAG
>CALCNZ010000222.1 GCA_937897625.1 uncultured Flavobacteriales bacterium | reverse complement strand
ATTTAATTGCAGTTTTGAATATAGATTACCAAGTCTTTAAAACAGAGTCTGCAGGAAGCCAATTGAATTTACTTTTCAATGAAAAATTTGTAGGCAAGCAACACCTCGACAACACGGGCAGTAGCACTGCCGTTTTAACAGCATTTGCAGTGAGTGATTTAGGAATTCAGTGGAGTTCAAAAATAGCGAGTGGTTCAAATCTGAAAGTTACTTTATGGGCCAACAATGTCTTGAATCGCATGTATTCCAGCAACGGGTATGCTTATTCATACATATACGGAGGCGCGGTAACGGAACGATTTTACTATCCGCAAGCGGGCAGAAATTTTATGTTGAATTTCGCAGTCGAATTGTAATTATCGAATCGTAACAGAAGCGTTTTTTCCGTCCATACTAACGGTCACGTGTTCCTTCAGTGTGGTAGATAATTTCAATCCAACAAAATCTGCTTTGATTGGAAATCTGCGGTGCTTTCTTTCCACGAGAACTGCAGTGGTTAGTCGATGTATTTCTTGCGAAACAAGAAATGATGCAGCGTGCATGAGTGTTTGACCAGAATTGAAGACGTCATCAATCAACACCACGCATTTGTTCTTAAGCGCAAGGGGAGTAGAGAGTTTTGCAGTTCCTATTGGATGCTCTTTTGAAAGTTGAATGCTGCTGATTTCGCAAGGAATTGAAACAATTTCCTTGACCAATTCGAACAGTCTTTTCGAAACAGCGGCACCGTTATCTTCTATTCCGATAAATACAATGTTCTTTTCGCTGTAATGGCGCTCGGCTATTTCATAAGCCATACGCGTGAGCTTTTGCTCTATTTCTTCGGCGTTGAGTAGTTCGGAATTCTGCATGCCCAAAATTACACTTTTTTAGATTGAATTGAATCGATTCTAATTTTAGTGGAATAGTTTGGATACATTCGTAAAAAAAACGAATATGCCACTTTACATTCTATTAGCCATTATTGCGATGCTTATTTTTTCTGGGTTGAAAACAGTGCAGCAGGGAAACGTTGCTGTTGTTACTGTGTTCGGAAAATACCGACGTGTTATTCGTCCGGGATTGAACCTGTTAATCCCATTTGTGGAAACCATTTTCAAACGTATTTCAACGCAGAACCGTTCGGTGGAATTGGAGTTTCAGGCGGTAACCATTGACCAGGCAAATGTCTACTTCAAAAGTATGTTGTTGTTCTCTGTTCAGAACGATGCAGAGGAAAGCATTAAGAAGGTGGCTTTTAAATTCATTGATGAAAAGAGTTTGATGCAAGCACTTATTCGCACCATTGAAGGAAATATTCGCGCTTTTGTAGCTACTAAAAAGCAAGCGGAAGTCTTATCTCTTCGCAATGAAATTATTGATCACGTAAAAGAACAAATCGACAATGTGATTGAAGAGTGGGGGTATCATTTGCATGATTTGCAGATTAACGACATTACGTTTGATGAAGCGGTTATGCGCTCCATGAGTCAAGTTGTAGCGTCGAGTAACTTGAAAGCCGCTGCAGAGAATGAAGGTCAAGCCTTGTTGATCACTAAAACAAAGGCTGCGGAAGCCGATGGAAATGCAATTAAGATTGCGGCTCAAGCTGAAAGAGAAGCTGCTCAGTTAAGAGGACAAGGGGTTGCGTTGTTCAGAGAAGAGGTGGCAAAGGGAATGCAGAATGCAGCGCGTGAAATGCAGCAGGCGAATTTGGATACGTCAATGATTATGTTTTCAATGTGGACTGAAGCCATTAAAAATTTCGCCGAATATGGCAAAGGAAATGTTTTGTTCCTAGATGGCTCACCGGATGGAATGCAAAAGGTAATGAAGCAGATGATGGGAATGGATACCCTGCTCGATACTTCAAAGAAAAAGGACTAGTTCAGAAAGAATAAGGCAGAGAAAACAATTGCGATTAGTCCAAAAACAATCAATAGAAATTTCTGGAATCGAGCATTCCTGCGTTTCGAAATGATTTGATTTAAGGAATTTTGTAGTCCTTCAACTGGAGCGTTTTTTTCTCTCAGTTTTTCTATACAAATTTTAAGTAAACTTTCATCATTGGAAAGCACAGCCTTACCAGCTAGAAGCCTGTAGTGCCTTACGCTAATTTCTGATAAGAGCTTTTCAAATTCTTCTTTTTCGTGTGCTTGGAGATCGTTGCTACAATTCTGAATAGCCTTTTCCGCTCGGTAGAGATTGCCTTCTTGCAGCCAATGGTTAATTTCCTGTACACGATTCATTTCAAAAAGAATTTCTACAAATGAATCATTCTGTAAAAGCGATAACTATTGAAATCGAGTGAATTGAGTGTAGGCACTTTAATTCACCTATTTATTCGAGGTAAACGATTGAGGATGAGAGGTTGTGAAACATTCGGATTTTCATGCTGTTCACCTATTTCTGGAAGTCGGCTGAATTGTCTTCCGCGTTTCCTTTAAGAATGATGTTCATTTTGTATACGAACATTCGCTTATCTGTTTCCTGCCTTTCTCGAAGAAAAGCTTCCTCTTTGAAACCAATGGAATTAAAAAAAGTGTTCATTCGTTTAATCCATTCGGCACGCTGCTTTTTTTGATTTTCCGGTTGCTTGTTTTCTAAACCTAACCATTCGTTTAAATCAAGGGTTGAGGCATCTTGCTTCGCAAGTTTTTGAACGACTAAATAATCCATGGATTCAATGGGGTACATGGCCCCTTCAAAGATGATGGTGTTGGAAATGGAAAGATCCAGAGTCTTAGAAAAGAGTTGAGGCGTTTGACTTTTATGGAAAGTGAGTTTTGCTTTTTTTCTTTTGTTTAAATACAACAGAACGATTATTCCGAAAGCTAATCCACCAATTCCGAGTATTATGTAATAACGGAAGTTAACCGTTGGTGTTTGAGAATCTACCAAACGAGATGTTTCAGCCGGTCCGGCCAAAGCGCTTTCCCAAGGAATAGAGTCTAGGACAACGATGGAATCTGTGGAAAGAATTTTCAAACCATAATCGTCGGAATACAATTGTTGGTTGGCGGGTAATTCGCGAAAGAAGTGAAAAAGTCGAACGTTGTTTTTTGAATTATAAATGGAATATTCCCGTGTTGTGAAATTCAAGAAAATGGCAGTCGAATCAGAGCTAATAGGTAATACAAAACAACCTGAATTATTGGAAAGCGTTGCCAAGCGGTAATGGAGATGATATTCATCGATAAGTGTATAATTGAGCTTGCCGAGATTCTCCCATTTCATAGTGAGTAAATCAATGCGGTAGAGGCTATCGAGAAATTTTTTCTCTTCGCTCATCGATTGGTTGAAAATGAAATTTCCGAAGGCGTAAAGACTATTTTCTTTTCTGCTGAAGTAAGCGAGGTCACCACTAAATGGAAGGTCTCTATCACTGGGTTGAATTTTCCAATCACCGCTCGGCTCATGAAAGTAAACAAACATCCCATGATTTCTCCAGAATCCGTAACCGCCATATTTCATAAGGGTTCCGTTGCAATCGAATAAAAAAGCATTGTAATGGTATCCCTCCAAACGCGTGTTGTCTATTCTTTTCCAGCTATTATTTTCTGCTGTGAAAACTTGACCATCGCCATTTCCGATCGCGTACCATTTTCCATGCGAAAGAATAAGTTGGTAGTTGATGTTTGGTTTAGTCTGTTGAAGTGAATCTAGGCCTAGAAAATTAACCAACTTTCTGTCCGGCTTAAGCTGCTTTAAACGTATAGGCACACTTTCCTGAGCGCTTGAAATCAAGCAATAAAAAGTTAACCAAAGCAAAAAGCATATACCTTTCATTTCCTAATTACAAAGGTCAAAGATAAAGGTCGACCAAAGTAAATTAAGGAATGTTAAAAACTAAATGAAGTGTTTATTTCTTTCGAGATTCCAGTAATAACATTCCGCTGAGGGCGAAAAGTATGATGGAAAAAAGTAAATGTAACGGTTGAAGAAATGCGGGCAAGCCAAGGTAGGCAAGGCTTACGCCGAAAAGTATTTCAAATCCAAGAACAATAAACAGGAAGGTAAATTTGCGTGGTTTTATTTCCAATCGCTTGTATTGTAAATACATCAGGGTTGCCAAAATAACAATTAAGATGGAAAAGCTTCTGTGTATTTTGAATCCGTCTGGTAAATTTTCAATAATAATATTTCTTCCTATTCCATTTTCTAGAAGTAAGTCAACCGATTCTCTTACCTGGGTTCCTAGTAAGAGTTGAACCAAATGAATTAAGAAGAAAAAGGAAAGTGCTTTTCGAAGCACAGCTGGAATTTGTATTGAAGGTTTTTCGCTGGTTCTGCGAATAAGAAAGAGCAAACTCAGTAAAATTCCCAAAGATCCCACCATGTGTAGCGTAATGGTAGATGTATTCAGATTTTTGTCAACCACCATTTTACCCAACCAGGCTTCAAAAAGAATCATGACAATTGCAAATACAGAGTAGAGTACAGGCCAAAAATCATTGGATTTTTTGTAGTACAACATGGAAAGAAATGCCATTACTAAAATGGGCAATCCGAGCAGACCTGTGAGCAAACGATTAATGTATTCAGTCCACGTATGAAAAGCGTTGAATTCTGCGTATTGATGTTTTGGATAAACTTTTAACGCGGCCTCGGCTCCAAAATTCGTTTTCCAGAAATCGGGAGAGTAGATAAAATCTCGTTCAGTGAACCACAAGGTGTCGTTGTGAATAACCATTTGACCTTTGGAATAATGTCTTCCCTCTTGCAACTGAACCGTTGAAATATCAGTAGGAGGAATGTAATACCCGAAGCATTTCGGCCAGTCTGGACAACCCATTCCGCTGCCTGTGATGCGAACAAAGCTGCCCGCAATAATAATGAGGAACATACAGATAAGGCCTATTTTGCCTACTGTATTCAGTCTTTTTTTTGTTTGCTGAAGGGTAGACATTAAGAAGCTTTGTGCGAAATTATTTCTGCTTTCACAACGTGGTATTGACCATCGGCTATAGTATTCACAACGTTCGTCATGTCTGTTTCCTTCACCACATTTGGATCGAATTCCACTTTCACCACATTCACATCGCGGTCTTCAACGAAATCCAAAGAGGTTGCCACAACACCTTGAATACCTTGAAGTTCTTTTTGAATTTTTCCACCACAACCAGCCGCGCATGTCATGCCGCTAATCGATAGAACCGCTTCTGTTTTGTTGGTTCCATCTACAACCGTGTTTGTTGTTGCTGCAGGGGTAGCTTCAGCATTCGGAGTGGCATTTCCGCAAGCAAAGAATGTAAACGCAAAAAAGAAATAGAGTAGATTTTTCATAATACGAAGATTAAAAAAAAAGGACTTTAACAAGTCCTTTTCTGTTCATTTTAAAGTGATTTTCTAATTAAGTTCAATGCTCCACCGGCTTTGAACCACTCAATTTGTTGAGCATTGTAGGTGTGATTCACTGAGATGTTTTCTTTCGAACCATCTTCATGAACCAACTCCAAAGTCAAAGGTTTTCCAGCAGTGAAATTCACTAAATCAATGAAATTGATCTTGTCGTTTTCTTGAATCTTGTCGTAGTCAGCTTCGTTAGCAAAAGTTAACGCCAACATACCTTGCTTCTTCAAGTTTGTTTCGTGAATACGCGCAAAGCTTTTCACAAGAATTGCACGAACACCAAGGTGACGTGGTTGCATAGCGGCGTGCTCACGAGAAGATCCTTCACCATAGTTGTGATCTCCTACAACGATTGAAGGAACACCAGCCGCTTTGTATGCACGTTGTACCGTTGGTACTTCAGCGTATTCACCCGTGATTTGATTTTTTACTTTGTTCTGTTCTCCGTTGAAGAAGTTGGTTGCGCCAATTAACGTGTTGTTGGCGATGTTATCTAAGTGACCACGGAAACGCAACCATTGTCCAGCCATTGAAATATGGTCTGTTGTACATTTTCCTTTAGCCTTAATCAAAACACGCGCGTTCTCAATATTGTGACCGTCCCAATCAGAGAATGGCGCTAGCAATTGAAGACGCTCGCTATCTGGAGCAACTGCAATTTCAATCGCACTTCCATCTTCTGCTGGGGCTTGGTATCCGGCATCTTTCACTTCGAAACCAAGTGGTGGTAATTCGAATCCGGTTGGGGCATCGAACATCACTTGTTCACCTTTCGCATTCGTTAATGAATCGGTCAAAGGGTTGAATGTTAAATCACCAGCAATGGCCAATGCTGTTGTAATTTCTGGTGAAGCGACGAAGGCAAGCGTGTTTGGATTTCCGTCTTGACGTGCAGAAAAGTTACGGTTGAACGAGTGAACGATGGTGTTGCGTTCTTTCTTTTCAGCACCTGCTCTAGCCCACATACCAATGCATGGTCCGCAAGCATTCGCAAAAACTTTCGCTCCAATTTTAGAGAAAGTTTCAATTAATCCGTCACGCTCAATCGTGTAACGAACTTTTTCAGAACCAGGTGTAATACTGAATTCTGCTTTTGGTTCAATTCCTTTTTCTGCCGCTTGTTTTGCAAGAGATGCAGCGCGTGAAATGTCTTCATATGAACTGTTGGTGCAAGACCCGATAAGTCCTGCTTCAACTTTAATGGGCCAATCGTTCGCAGCAGCAGCCTCTTTCATTTTAGAAATTGGCGTTGCTAGATCTGGAGTGAAAGGACCGTTGATGTATGGTTCTAATTCATCGAGATTAATTTCAAGAACTTGATCGAAATACATTTCAGGATTTGCATAAACTTCTGCATCTCCGGTTAAGTGCTCACGAATGTTGTTCGCAAGGTCTGCCACTTCAGGGCGACCTGTAGAGCGCAAGTATTTCTCCATGCTGTTGTCGTATCCGAAAGTTGAAGTGGTTGCTCCAATTTCAGCACCCATGTTACAGATGGTTCCTTTTCCAGTGCAAGACAACGAAGTAGCGCCTTCACCGAAATATTCTACAATGCAACCGGTTCCACCTTTCACGGTAAGTATTCCAGCTACCTTTAAAATAACATCTTTAGCAGAACACCATCCGCTAAGCTTACCTGTGAGTTTAATACCAATCAATTTTGGGAATTTCAATTCCCAAGCCATGCCGGCCATAACATCCATAGCATCTGCACCACCTACACCAATGGCAATCATGCCAAGGCCTCCAGCATTCACGGTGTGCGAGTCGGTCCCAATCATTAATCCGCCAGGGAATGCGTAGTTTTCAAGTACTACTTGGTGAATGATACCAGCACCAGGTTTCCAAAAGCCAATTCCGTATTTGTTGGAAATGGTTGAAAGGAAATTGAAAACTTCGTTGTTTTTAACCAATGAATCGCTCAAGTCTGTGGTTGAACCCACGCGTGCTTGAATCAAATGGTCGCAGTGTACAGTAGACGGAACGGCTACTTTTTTTCTACCCGCTTGCATGAATTGCAACAAAGCCATTTGAGCAGTTGCGTCTTGCATTGCAACGCGATCTGGTGCGAAATCTACATATGAATTTCCGCGGCCGAAAGCCACGTCAGTTGAGCCTTCCCAAAGATGTGAGTAAAGAATTTTCTCGCTTAAAGTTAATGGTTTTCCAACAACTTTTCTTGCGTTTTCCACTCGTTCAGCAAGTCTGCTGTAGTGGTTTTTAATCATGTCTAGGTCGAATACTTGACTCATTTTTTGTAGATTTTTACGTTGCAAAAATAGTTAGGAATCGAGGGAATTACAACCCTACTTTTGTTTTATGATTCGAGTTTTATCGACATCTTTCAAAGAAAATCTTAGAACTGCCATTGGCTCGGTTAGAAGTCAGAAGCTTCGGGCTACTTTAACGGTATCTATTATTGCTATTGGTATTACAGCTTTGGTAGGAATGATTACCGCTGTGAAGTGCATAGAACGTAAGCTCAGCGAGGAATTTTCGAGGTTGGGCTCCAATACCTTTTCAATACGTTCAGGAAATAATGCACGTCAAGGTATGCGCCGCGGACAAAGCAGCAAGCAGGTTGAAGTGATCTCTTATGATGAAGCTTGCAAGTTTCAAGAGTTATTTAAAGAGGATGCGATTGTCTCGCTAAGTGTCTTTGCCTCAGCTACAGCAACCGTCTCTCGAGGCGGTTTGAAAACCAATCCGAACGTGTCGGTTTTGGGTTGCGACGCCAATTACTTCGAGCTTTCTTCTTATGTTTTGAGCCAAGGCCGGAATTTTTCTTCCTTCGAAATAAAAGATGGGACCAACGCCATGGTGTGTGGAGCCGACATTGCGAAGGAACTCTTTAAGGGAGGCGTTTCACCAATTGGTCAGACTGTAGATGTAAGTGGAAGGTCGTATGTGATTGTTGGCGTATTGAAAGAGAAGGGTAATACATTCGGATTCGCTGGAGATAATCAATGTCTAATTCCTTTAACCAATGTTCGAAAAACCTTTGGCGATGAGAATTCGGAATATCAAATTAGCATAGCTGTTAAATCGGCGAAGCAATTGGAATCGGCAACAGAATCGGCAGTAGAGGCTATGCGCGTTGCTCGGGCAGATGGTCCGGGTGAAGACAATTCTTTTGAAGTGAACATGAGCAATGGCTTGGTTGAGCAACTCATGGGACTAATTTCAGGAATAACCTTGGGAGGAATTTGTATTGGCATTATTACCTTAATCAGCGCGGGCATTGGACTCATGAATATAATGCTGGTTTCGGTAACAGAACGAACCCGTGAAATTGGCGTTCGGAAATCCATCGGAGCAAGTTCTAGAATTATTCGTCAGCAGTTTTTGATTGAAGCTATTTTCATTGGTCAAATTGGGGGAGTCATTGGAATTATTTTCGGAGTTCTAATTGGAAACATCGTCTCTCTGGTTATTGGAGTGGGCTTCACCATTCCGTGGTTGTGGTTGCTACTTGGCGCTACGATATCTTTTGTGGTCTCTGTAGCTTCCGGATATTATCCGGCGAAGAAAGCCTCGAATCTCGATCCTATAGATGCCCTCAGATATGATTAATAAAAAAGGCCACCCGGAGGTGGCCTTTTCATTCTAGCAAGAAATATTATTTCTTAACTGAAAGAGTCTTAGTGAACATTCTAGATCCACCAATTACCAATGAAACTTCATAGTTTCCAGCATTCAAGCCAGCAACGTTTAATTCGAAGTTGTTTCTTCCTGGAGTGTATTTACCTAAGTTTTTGAACTCGATTAATTTTCCAGTGATGTCACGAACTTCGTAAGCAACGTTAGCAGCAGATGTTAACTCGAAATTAACGCGAGTTGAAGATACAGCTGGGTTTGGAGCGAATTGGAAGAAAGTAAGGTTGTCAGAGCTAATCTCGTCTACAGCTACACGTTCTGAAAGAATTAATCTAACAGCAGGTGAGAAGCTTTGGCTACCGAACCATACGAATGTACCGTCACCAGCCATTTCATATACTGAAGTAGAGTTGTCGCTATCGCTGTTCGATTGAGCAGCACAAGTTAATTGAAGTGTGCTAGAGCTTTCATTCAATACGCCGCAGAAATAAGAAAGACCATTTGCTTGTGTATCTAATGCATAAGGCGCATCGAATGGGAAGTATTGGTATCCGTTATCAATCCAACCTGCGTTCAATACATAATCTTGTGATGCAAGAACAGCAGCATTGTTTGGAGAGCCTTCGTACAACAAAGCTGTGAAGTCTGCGCCACCGTCAGAGGTAGGACCGAATACTACAGTTAAACCGTAAGCCAAAGAACCTGCATTTGGACAAGTAAAGAAAGAACCGTAACCGGTTGGATCGAACTCGCCAGTAGTGGTTGTGCTTGCGCGTGGAGTTAACTCAACATCAAGTGCAGCTTCGTCTTCATGACCGTACTCATCTGTAGAATATACAATGATATGATCCATGGTGTTGTTAGCTGGAGTCTCGTCTGTAGCGTCTAAGCTAACGATGCTAGCGCGAACAGTATAGGTTCCAATAACACTTGGCTCCCAACCTGTTTGAATGTACAAGGTATCGCTTAA
>CALCNZ010000221.1 GCA_937897625.1 uncultured Flavobacteriales bacterium | reverse complement strand
TTCCCTACACGACGCTCTTCCGATCTTCCTTTGTTGCTGAATGGATGAAAAACGACATTCGAAGTCTCTCCTCCTATTCGACATTCTTCTCCGAATGAAGAAGGGCCGTAACATTTCGTTCCCATCTTCAGCACCGCGTTTTTTCCAATGTAGAGCGGTCCGCGCAACATGCTTCCTTCCATTACCTCTGCCCCTTCGTCAATAAAGATGGGTCCACTTTCAACATTCAATACCGCATCGAAAATCTTAGCGGTAGGATGAATGAATAAGTTGTGTCCCGCGCCAATTACACGGCAATATTGACTTGGTGAAGCACTGTTTTCTTTGTTTGTTAATTCGAAATCGTTGCGAATTAAAAAATCGTTTACTGAAAATAAATCTGTAATTCCATTCAACCACATGGCCTCTGCTGTCCATGCACGATGCTCGAAGGAATCCCAATTCATGTGAAGACCCCGCGCTGCAACACAATTGTTTTGTAGCATAAAAGCCTCATTCGGTTTCAACGATTGTAAGGCATCAAAAACTTCCTTGTTCGGAATTAGTCGTGCGTTCACAAACAAACATTCTCCTTCTGGAATTTCACCGTACAAATCTTGAAGTGCGCGTCGCGTTTGAACTCGAACTTCTTCCCCTTCGAAAAATAATTTCCAGCGATCTTGAATCGAATACATACCCGCAAACAAATCTGCAAGGGCTCTGGTGTGAGAAAGGGGTAAAAAGGAATTGACCAAGTGGTCTTCAAAAATTACGATTTGCATATTCTTCAAATTTACACGCTGCGCTTGAATTTCCAACCGGAAATTCCAACCGCAACAATAATCGTAAAGAAGAAATAACATGGAACCAAATAGCGCTGCTCAATAAATCCGAGCACCCCGCCTAAAGCGACAAATAAAATCCATGAGGAAACCAGCCACCAGCGGCCTTTCCAGTCTTTCAGAATAACAGGAATGAAAAGCACTAGCGCGAGAAGATTCACAATGAGTAACAGGACGTAAGAACCAACTTTCACTCCTTTTTGAAGGATATTCATTTGAGCGAAAGCCGGCCCTGGAATGTTATCGATTCGCGCAGGAAAAAGAAACTGTTTCATCAATCGCAAACGATTGACGAAATAATAATCCGAAGGATGTTCGTGCACGTAGGCCTCACGATAGGCTTTAGCCTTGGCTAGTATTACATTACCCACGCTGTCTTTCGCAGCGCCTTCGAGTTCATAATAGAAGCGATGATAGTCTTCCTTTAACTGCTTCATTTCGACAGCTCCGTAAACGGTTGTGAAATGACGTTCATTCAATGGAGAAGCGGTGCATCCATCTTTCGCGATTAAATAATTCGAAGCGGAATTCGGTACCCACGGCTGACAATCTTCTCCCCAAGCAATGACTAAATCGCGAATGGCCACGAGTTGTTGCGGCATATATCCGTAGCAGGATGAAAACGAATCGACGAGTGGAATGAAGCGACTTGTCTTCGAATAGTTATAGGCTGTCCAACTTCCAAACGCAAATAAAATCGGAGTAGCGAAGAGCACTGTTGTTTTCCAAAACACTTCCTTCTTCAACATTAAAAAATACAGCACTGGGATGAAGAGAATATGTATTTGACGGAAGAAAATAGACCAGGTTAAAAAAAGCGAAGCCCAAAAGATCCATTTCAATTTCGATTCTTGCTTGAATCGAATGGCGAGATAAAATGAAAGAATTAACAATGAATTTCCGAAACTATCAGAAAGCAACATCGGCTCCCAAACCGCAATGAGCAAGGAAGAAGCGTAGGTGATTCCTGCCATGTAATAGGCTCGTTTATTCTGTGCTAAATGCCCTGCGATTCGAGCTACCCAAACAACACTGAAAATGCTTAATAAAAACTGAAGAATAACTACAAACTGGTAAGCGGCATTCGGATTAAACAACGCGCTGAACCACGAATAAATTGGGACGAATGCTGGCATTCGGCAAACACTGGAATAGCCCGCGCCCTGCGCGAATGATTCAGCTGGAACGAAATATCCCGACGTATCTCCGGCATGAACAGCAAGACCTTCAACAGGTCCCGCTTGCCAATAGTTGGTGTATTGAAAAAACAAATACGCAAAAAGCACACACTTAAAAAGAAGCAACGCGAAAATGAAATTTCGCTCTTCTTTTTTCGAGAGTGGAATGCTTAATCTTGATTCAAACATGCTTTGAAATGTTTCATCACATAATCCATTTCTTCTTGCGACATAGGAACGTACAACGGAAGCACAATACTGCGGTCAGCAGCGTCTTCAGAGATTGGAAGAGCAATGTCCACTCCCCTATTCTTGTAGGCTGTTTCGCGGTGCGAAGTCATGATTCCTCTTCGTGTAGAAATTCCAAGGTCAAGCATTTTCTGCATGAGGTCGTTTCTTGAAACTAGACAAGTGGATTTTATGTAAACTGAAAAAGACTGCCAATTGGTGAAATCATTTTCACTTTCAAAAGGCAAACGAATGCATTCGATGTCCTTCAATTCATTCAAATAGAATTCTGCAATTTCTCTTCTTCTTTCAACGATGGAATCTAATTTTTCCAATTGACGAATGCCTACAGCAGCCTGTATGTCGGTCATGCGGTAGTTGTATCCCACTTCCAAATGATCTTCAACAATAACCTTGTCGCTGAGGTGACGAACGCGATCGTTCACGCTCATTCCGTGTTGACGAAGGCGCTTCAATCGTTCAGCGTATTCTGGATTCGAAGTGGTAATCATACCGCCATCTCCGGTTGTAATTACTTTTCTCGGGTGAAAGGAAAAGCAAACCAAATCTGAATGCGAACCTATTTTACTTCCCTTGTAAGAAGACCCCGCGGCACAAGCAGCGTCTTCGATTAAGATTAGGCTGTGCTTCGCGCACAACGTTTTTATTTCGTCTATCTCGAACGGAAGTCCAATCTGATGAACACCGATTATCGCCTTTGTTTTCGAAGTAATCTTTCGCTCAACATCAGAAGGATCTATGTTGTAGGTCTCTGATTTCACTTCCGCAAAAACCGGTGTTGCGCCAACGTAGACAATGGCGTTAGCCGTTGCGATGTAGCTCATGCTCGGACAAATGACTTCGTCGCCCGGACCAATTCCAGCAACAATTAACGATAGGTGCAAAGCGGTGGTGCAATTGCTCACGGCAACCGCGTATTCACTTCCAACATAACTAGCGAACTTTTCCTCAAACTCTGCAACGCGCGGACCTTGAGTCACCCAATTCGTTAAGATGGTGTCGTAGGCCAATTGCGCCTCTTCTACTCCGAGATACGGCTTTGCTACCGGGATTTTCATTTCTTCCAATTTTGAAGTTCTATTTCCTTCATTAAATCGTTCGACTGATTTAACGTTTGATAATAAGCTATCGTTTCTCTCAATCCTTCACGGAAACCTTTCTCATTTGAAAAGCCTGTCAGTGCTCTGAACTTTGTAGGATTCACCCACAAACGTGGCACATCCGCAGGACGATCTTCTTCGAACCGAATGTTCATTCGGTCGTTCAATTCCATTTCTTCAATCAAGACTTCCATGAGTTCTTTCATGGAAATTTCAACGCCTGTTCCAATGTTTATGATTTCGCCAACTGCCTTTTCATTCTGCATTAATCCAACAAGAGCGCGCGCAGTGTCCTTCACAAAAAAGAAATCACGCGTTACATCTCCTTTCCCGAAAACAACAGGAGCTTCACCGTTCAACATGCGGACAATGCTACGCGGAATAATCTCTCCAGCGTCGCCTTCGTAATGCGCGCGAGGACCGTAGTTGTTGAAGATACGGGTGATAACTGTTGGAAGTCCATAACACACGTTGTATGAATACGCGTAGTTTTCACCTGCTAACTTGCTACTTCCATAAACCGTTTTCGGCGCTGGAACGCCAAGCTCATCAATCGGAAACGTTTGAATGTCTCCATAAATTTCAGAGGTTGAGATGTAAAAGAATTTTGAAACCTTCTCTTGTCTTGCGGCTTCTAAAACGCGAAGCGTTCCTTCCGCATTCACGCGATGATTCTCGAAAGGACTGTGAATGGAATGACGAACACCAAGACAAGCCAAGTGATACACCACATCGATTCCTTTCAAGATTTCATTCACTTGAGCTTCCTCACAAATATCTCCTTCCGCAAATTGAAACGTGTTCTTTTCTAATGCGCTTTCAAGGTTTCGTAATTTCCCGTTTGCCAAATTATCGAAGCCAACAACTTCATGTCCCGCTTCAAGCAAGGCATCCGTCAAATGCGAGCCAATGAAGCCCGCAGCGCCAGTTACAAGAATTCTGCTCATGCCTTTTTCAGATTAATCACAAACACGCCTGCGATGATTAGTGCAATACCCACTATGTTGGTCCAAGCTATTTTTTCACCGAAAAACACTGCTGCCACTGTAGCCGTTAAAATAAAATTCACAGCAGCGCTAACAGGAATTACGTAACTGAAATCGCTGAGCGAAAGTGCTTTGAACAGCACCAATGCTGAAACGAAAATGATTCCCATTCCGAAGAAAACCTTCGGTTCAAACAAGAATGCGAAATAGTCTTTGACCGATGTCAAGCCGCGTTGTTCAACGCCCCATGCATTCAATGTTAATTTAATCAACGACGCGCCAACCACGGATAACGTGGCGTACAGCGCAGACAATCCAAAAATTACAATCTTACTCATTCTTCAATATCTCTTCTACAACCGCTTCGGGTCGTTTGTTTACTTCATCGAAAATGCGCCACAAGTATTCACCAATCACTCCCAGCATTACGATCACTAATCCCAACAGGAAGGTGATCAAAGAAGTTACTGTCGCAAATCCGGGCTCTGAAATTTTTCCTGTTATTCCTCCGATTAGCATGAGTATTCCGTATCCAAAACTGAGGAAGGAAACGCACATTCCAATGAATGAAATGAAACGAATCGGAACAACAGAGAATCCTAAAAATGAATCGAGGAACAACTTCCATTTCTTTGAAAACGTCCATCCACTCTTTCCGCTCGAACGTTCTCTTCTTTCGTATTCTATCACATAAGGCTTGAATCCGAGCCAGTGCGAGAACAACGAGCGATTGATGTTCTTCGAGGTGTTCTTCAAATACTGCAAAATACTTCCGTCCCAAAACGCAATGTCGAATCCGCTTTCTGGAAAGTCCTTCATCACAAACAACTTCACCAAGATGTAATAGAGCTTCGCGTACAAGCGCGTGAGCAAGGGATCTTTTCTTTTCTTGGCACGAACCGCAGTGATGTATTTCTCTCCGTTCAACCAGAGCTGTGCCATTTCTGGAATGAGCTCCAATGGGTCTTGAAGGTCTGCAGCATAGATGGTACAAGCGTCTCCAGTAACCAATTTCAATCCGGCATTGCTTGCGCAGATAGCACCGAAGTTGCGCGTTAATCGAACCACTTGCGTGTCTTCAATCAAATGACGATGCTTCAACAATTCATCCCAAGTGCCGTCTTTACTTCCATCGTCAACGCACACCAATTCCAATGAAAGATCCATGGCATTCAACTGCTTCTCCACTTCTTGCATGTTGTGAAAAAGCGGAAGAATGAATTCTTCGACATGGAAACAGGGAATGACTACCGATACTTTCTTCATGAAACAAATGCGTTTAGAGCATCCCAATTTACGGAATTTAATGCTAATGTATAAATAGGCTGAACGCTAGTGCGTGCGCCGAATCCTTCTTTCTGCTGTGAAATACCTAGTGCCAAACTCGCTCCTTGATTGTTTGTGCTTGTTCCGAAATCGATGAAGTTCTTTTTCGAATACGTTTCTTGAATGAGCGTCGCGAAAAGTAAATCCAGCGCACCTTTTTCTTTTCCTTCCAGTGTGGAAGCTA
>CALCNZ010000220.1 GCA_937897625.1 uncultured Flavobacteriales bacterium | reverse complement strand
CTTTTTCTCTTTTTTGTACCCTCCCAAACTTTCCTCTTTCAATTAATTGGTAGTCCCTGCAATTTTCAATAACTTCGAAGCCAAACCTTAATCATGATACGAATTGCGCAAATAGGCTACGGATATTGGGGCCCCAATCTTCTTCGTAACTTCATGTCACTCGGAAACGCAACTGTTGATGTGCTAGTCGATTCCCAAACCGAGAGACTCGATCAAGCTTCGAAATTGTTCCCAACACTCGTTACGTCTACTTCGGCAGATGATGCTTTCTTAAACAACTCCATTGATGCCGTTGTCATTGCCACGCCCGTTTTTACACATTTCGATTTGGCAAAACGAGCGCTCCTTGCCGGTAAACACGTTTTGTTAGAGAAGCCAATGACCGCAACAGTCGCTCAAGCGAAGGAACTCATTGACCTCGCTTTGCAAAAAGGAAAACTACTCATGGTAGATCACACCTTTTTATACACCGGTGCCGTTGAGAAAATGAAGGCGTTAAAAGATGAAGGTTCTTTGGGGGAATTGAAATACTTCGATTCAACACGAATAAATCTCGGACTCATTCAACAAGATGTAAACGTGCTCTGGGATCTTGCACCACACGATATTTCTGTACTCGATTATTTGTCGAATGAACTTCCTGTTAGCGTTAACGCAACGGGTGTAAGTCATATTCACAACGGAATTGAAAACATTGCCTATCTCACAGTGAATTACCAAAACAATTTCATTGCTCATTTCAACTGCTCATGGTCTTCACCCGTGAAGATTCGAATGATGTTGTTGGGGGGAAGTGAAAAAATGGTAGTGTTCAACGACATGGAACCCACCGAAAAGATTAAGGTTTACGATACCGCTCACAGCGTGAGCACCCTTGAGGAAAAGCAAAAGGTCATGATCGACTACCGCGTCGGCGACGTCTATGTCCCGAAATTGGAATTGGCAGAACCTCTGAAAAAATTGGCGCAAGACTTTATTCATTCGATAGAAAATAACGCGGAGCCTCGCGCTTCTGCAATTGGCGGATTGAATACCATCCGTATTCTAGAAGCAGCACAGCAAAGCATTAAGCAATGCGGTAAAGAAATAAAAATTGAAATTTAAGTTGAAAGAAAAACTTCAACATATCATTCAAGACTTAAACATTCAATTGAAAGATGAATGTGTATTAACGGAAGCTGCTTCAGGTGCCTACGCCTGCACGCCAGTTTTGGCGGCACTAGCAGGTTCGGAGGTGCACGCGTTCGCGCGTGATTCCAAATACGGAACTGCAAGCGAGTGCATGGAACAAGTGAACGCGCTTGCGGAAAAATGTGGTGTTTCAAATCGCATTCATTTCCACCTAGAAAAAAATGAAATGCCTTGGGAAAGAGCTACAGTTATCACAAACAGCGGTTCTCTTAGGCCGTTAGATCGCTCAGTTCTTCAGCGTGTTTCTTCTTCATGTCGAATTCCTCTCATGTTTGAAGCGTGGGAATTTCGCTCCCAAGATCTTGATTTAGATTTTTGTAAATCGATGGGAATCGCAGTTGCTGGAACAAACGAAAGACATACGCAAGTCGATGTGTTCGGATACCTCGGCGATATGGTTGTTCGACAAATTCAAGACGCGAAACAAACGCCTTATCGAAATAAATTCATCGTTGTCTCGAACAACGATTTCACGCCTTACCTCTGCACGCCCTTGGTGAAGATGTCTGAAGGAGTGGGCGTGTATTGTCCGTTGGAATACAAAAGTGAAATTGAAAATTTAGGAGCCACTTATCTGGGCGACTGGAACGCTACCGAAATTCCGAACGCGTGGAAATCGGCTTCAGCCGTGATTTACACAGGTTCTCCTTTCACTGAAAACCTGTGGGGGAAGTTTCCTTTGTTGAATTTAGAAATTTGGAAATCGTTGAACTCTCCGCTCATTCTCCGATTCGCAGGAGACTTAAACGAAGCCGATTTCATTCAACATGAAATAGATTTTTATCCGGCTCATGTTCCCGCAGGACACATGGGCATTCTTCCTTCAGCCATCGGTTGGGATCCAATCATTCGCCTGCAAGCCGGAAGCTTGAAGGTGGCAGAACTCATGAAGCTGAAGGAAGTCAACTACAACAACGAACCGCTCGCGCAATACCTATAATCGATGAACGAAGAAAATAAAATCGAGAAGTTGTCCGATTTGGATTTCAATAAATTCAAGGCATTGGCGAACGATGAAACGCTTTCGCGTTACGAAAAAATTGGTTTCTTCAATCACTTTCGTGAAGGAAAAGAGGCGTTGATTTGGGACGATATTCAATCAAAAGTTTTATCCTTAGAAAAAGAGGGCGCACGCATTCTCGACATTGGTCCGGGCTGCAGCGATTTGCCTTTTATGCTTTTGAAAAATGCCGAAGAGAAAAAGCAAAACGTGGTGCTTATCGATTCGGAAGAGATGCTCAATCAATTGCCGAACTTCGATTTTTGTGAAAAGTTTTCGGCCATGTTTCCCAACGAAACAAAACAATGGTCGAAGGAAAACAAGAATTCATTCGACGCCATCATCTGCTACAGCGTTTTGCATTACATAGCCGTTGAATCAAGCGTGGAATTGTTTGTGGAATCAGTCTGTGATTTGTTGGCTCCAGGTGGATTCGCGCTCATCGGCGACATCCCGAATGTGTCGAAGCGAAACCGTTTCTTCAGTTCGGAAGAAGGCATTCGTTTCCATCAAAACAATCACGGTCCCAATTCATTTCCAGAAATCAATTGGAATGAAAAGAAACCTGGTGAGTTCAACGATGATGATGTTTTTGAATTAATGAAAATGGCCCGAGTTAAAGGCGTTGAAGCCTTCGTGCTTCCGCAGAATAGCGCTTTGCCAATGGCCAATAGAAGAGAAGATATTTTATTTGTAAAACACAAATAACATGAATAACAAGCTGATTATTTTTGGAAATACAGAGTTTGCTGAAATTGCTTACGAATACTTCACTCACGACAGTGATTACGAAGTAGTGGCGTTTTGTGTGCACCGCGAGTACATCAACAAATCGGAAATTTTTGGAATTCCATTAGTGGCGTTTGAAGACATTGCTGAATTGTATGCACCTTCAGAACACGCGTTTTTCGGGGCTTGTGTGTACACCAAGCTGAATAGACTTCGCACGCAAGTTTATTTGGAAGCAAAGGCACTCGGATATGAAATTGCTTCTTACGTGAGTTCGTATGCTTTCGTTTGGAGAAACGTAAAATTGGGTGAACACGTTTTTATTTTTGAAGACAACACCCTACAACCGTTCACCGAAATTGGAAACAACGTTGTGCTGTGGAGCGGCAATCACATTGGTCATCATTCAAAAATTGACGACAATTGCTTCATCTCTTCGCACGTGGTAATAAGCGGAGGAGTAACCGTTGGAAAGAATTGTTTCCTTGGCGTGAACAGCACCGTAAACAATGCCGTGAGTATTGGCGACGATTGCCTACTTTCTTCAGCAGCTTTGGTGGTGAAAAACATACCCGAAGATTCCATTGTAAAAGGAAAAGACATCTCTCCGATTTCTTGTCGCGCTTACCATAAACTCACTCCGCGATGAATTGGAAACGCCTCGGAAGAATAGTAGAAGCCAATCCGAATTTGGACTGGTCTCAGCAATATGCTGCTATTCCTACCGTGCGTGTTTTAAATGATGAAGTTCTTTGTGTTTACTATTATTCCATGGATTTCGATTTCAATGGAAGAATTAGTTTCGTAGATGTTTCAGCACACAACCCTTCTCAAATTATTTTTCGAAGTGAAGAGGTGATGTTGAACATTGGCAATGCCGGATCGTTCGACGATGGTGGAGTTTGTCCGCTGCAATTCCTTCAACATGAAAATGAAAATTGGCTGTACTACCTCGGTGTGCAGCGCACAACAGATGTGCCCTACAGATATTTTGCAGGAGTGGCTAAAGAGCAAACAGACGGCTCGTTTCAGCGCTTTCAAGCCAATCCGGTTTTGCTTCCAACGGAATCAGAACCCGATATTCGAAGTGCCGTTTCAATTGTGAAGGAAGAAAATCTTTTTCGAATGTGGTACGTAGGTGCTTCAGGTTGGATAGAGGTAAAAGGAAAATCG
>CALCNZ010000219.1 GCA_937897625.1 uncultured Flavobacteriales bacterium | reverse complement strand
TGATTCGGTTCTTTCAATGCATACTCGTATGCGTCTCGCTCCAGAATGCGCATCAACAGGTAACCTTCTTCAATGGAAATACCAGGAATGCAAATGCTCTCGCTTCCCCCTTCGTAATAGAAATAATTGGAATAGGCCAAGCGTTGGTTGTTCCATTCAAAAAAAATAACATTACTTCCTGTTGCTCCCAAATCACTGTCCTCCGTAAATGCTAATGGCAAATCATCGCTCAACGTTTTGAATTCACGCTTCGCATAGGCTCGAAGGTTTGCATCGGTTAAGCTTGGTGCGGGCAATCGCGACAGAAATCCATCGAACACATATCCAATTTTATCGTTGAATTTCACTTTCACCCAAGAGCCACTAATGCCTTCCACATGGGTGGGGAAATTATTATTCTTAGCCTCTAAGGTAACCACTTTTGCCCCATACGGAAGCGACTGCAGAACAGTCCCACCAGGCTTTTCACGTAACTTAATCCCGGATATCGTTAATACGTTTAGGGCTTCATTTGCTTGATAATTTTCGATGGCAAATGCAAGACTTGTTGAAAGGAAAGCGGCAACCGCAAAGAAGTATTTCATTGTTCAAATTCTGAACGCTAAAATAGATGGAAACTATCTTCGACTCACGTGCTTCTTCAAAATACGTTTTCCTTCCACCTTCACTTCGTCTTTCTTTCTGAAACTCCACACAATATCACTTGCACGCTTTCTGGTTTCTTCTACATCGACGATTGGCATTGGATAGTCCTTTCCAATGACACAACCATACATTTCTTGCTCAATACCCGAAAGCTTGTGAGGTTCATGAATGAAAGCTTCTGGAATGTTTCGCAATTCAGGAATCCAACGCTTAATGAATTCTCCATTCGCATCGTGCTTTTCTGAATTCGTAATCGGATTGTAAATACGAATGGTATTGATACCCGTGGTTCCGCTTTGCATTTGAATTTGCGGATAGTGAATTCCAGGTTCGTAATCGAGAAACATCCGTGCTAAAAAATGAAGTTCGCGCCAGTCTTGCCACAAGTTGAAAACGAAAAATGAAACCACCATCGCTCGCATGCGGAAGTTGATGTAGCCCGTTTCCTTCAAACAACGCATACAAGCATCTACCAACGGAACGCCCGTCATTCCTTCCTGCCAAGCCTTTATGTACACTTCATTCTTCGGCTTTTCCAAAACGTTGTACGCGCGATTGATGTTCTCTATTTCATACCGACATTCCGTTTCAAATTTTTGAATGAAGTGACAATGCCAATGCAAGCGTGAAATGAAATTGGATAGCGCGCGCTTGTTCGTTGATGACTGATAATGTTGAACGGTATACTGATAAACCGCTCGCATGCTTATGTTTCCATAGGCCAGGTATGGCGAAAGACGACTGCAACCTTTCCGACTGAGCGAAGGGCTGCTGATGTGTTTGCTGTAATTCACACTTCGTTCCGCAATGAAATTTTTCAAGTACTTCCACGCCCACGTTTCGCCGCCGGGTTGAAAATTCGGATTGCGTTGTGTAATTTCTGTTGGAAGGGAATTTCGATTGGAATGAAAATGAATTTCCGAATTGAAATTAAAAACACGAAGTGAATCTAACTGAACATTGTACGAAGGCGTTCGCATGGTATCTTCCCACATCTTCGGCCATTCCGGACGTGACTTCAATCTTCGAACAACTCCGTTGGTTTGAAATTCATTCCATTGAATGTTATTGGAATGAAAGAATTCAGACGTCTGAATATCGCGTTCGTATGTCAGTAGGTTTCCCGATTCCTGCGAAGAAAAAACAGTTTGTATGTTGAAGTTCAAAGCCAGTTCTTCGAACA
>CALCNZ010000218.1 GCA_937897625.1 uncultured Flavobacteriales bacterium | reverse complement strand
TTGATGCGCAATCTGGACTTCCTGTTTACCGCACTCCACAAGGAAACTTCACAACAGATTACGACAACAGTATTCGTAACTATGTTGGAAATGGATTACCTAAAATGATGGGTGGCTTAACCCAAACTTTCGGTTGGAAAAACTTCAGCTTATCGGCTTTATTTACTTACAGTCTTGGTGCTCGTATCTTCGATTCAAGTGCGAAACGTCAATTGGGTGTTGTTTCCAGTTGGAACATGCGTCAGGAAATTTTAGACCGTTGGACTGCTCCAGGTGACCAGTCAACTTTCGGAAGATTAACATTAGACGAGACCACCTATGGTTTGCCCGATGGTTTCCCATGGTGGAATACCTCACTCTTCATGTACAAAGCAAGTTATATGCGTTTAAGAAATTTAGCATTAAACTACACTTTCCCGAACGAGGTTACCAAGAGAATGAAAATGACAGGATTGAACATTGGTGTAAGCGTTACCAATTTGTTCACCATTACGAACTTCCCTGGATTAGATCCGGAAGTAGTTCGTGACTTTGAAAACGCGCAAGACAGAAACTTAAGTCCTAACGTGACTTACTTAACGCCTATGCAAGAGCGTAGTTTCAATATTCGCTTAAACGCTAACTTCTAATTCGAACGAACATGAAAAAGATATCTTACTTCATTTTAGCTATTGGATTAGCTCTTGGAATTGCATCTTGTGAGAAAATGTTGGAATACCCTCCGGAAGGTGCTATTCTGGCTGCTGATGCATTAAAAACTCCAGATGACGCACAGCGCTTGCTGAACAGCTGTTACGACGTTATTGGAAATTTGTTCGATGGGAAATACCAGAACATTTGTGAATTAATGAGCGACAACGTGGCTGAACCAAATGGCCTAGATTTTAATGCTGTATACAACCGCGAAACAAATTTCTTCACTCCTACAACAAATGGAACATATGGAGATTTCTATTATGCGATATACCGTTGCAATTCATTGATGAAAAATTTCGATCTAATTGATGGCTTGTCAGATTCAGATCGAAGCAGAATGGAAGCGGAAGCTCGATTCATACGTGCATTTTGCCATTTCAACGTTGTGAAAATTTGGGCGCAGCCGTATGGATACACAACAGATAATTCTCATTTAGGAATTATATTAAGAAGAGAAGCAAATAACACACCTCTTGCTCGAAGCACTGTTGCTGAATCTTATGCCTTCATTATTGAAGACTTGGAATATGCTTATGCTAACCTTCCAGAATCAAATGGAAATTACGCCACAAAAAATGCAGCTGCAGGTTTACTAGCCATGGTTTATTTCCAAATGAACAACTTCACTAATGCTGAACAATACGCTTCATTGGTAATTAATTCAGGACTCTATACCATGAGTGATACCTTGGATCGTTTCCCAGTAACTCCTGCTTTGAATCCAGAAACTGTTTTTGGAATCGTGAGTTCCAATCCAGGTGCTGACCATGTTGACCAACGTACAGACAACTTCATTGGAAACTACAACGCAGGTGGCGTTCTTCCTCCAAACTTAATGTTTTCAAATGAACTTTATCAATTTACGAATTTGAATAGCGCAGACGACCGCTTGATGTGGATGCAGTCTAGCAGTGGAAAATACAAAAACCGCAGATTTGAAAACAAGGTGTTCTTCAACATTCCAATTATCTATTTAACTGAATTGAAACTCATTCGTGCAGAATGTATTGGTGAAATGGGTGGAGATATGTCTGTTGCGATAAACGATATAAACGATGTTCGCGACAGAGCTTTCGGAGTTGGCTTGAATGATTTATCTGCAGGATCAACCCCTTCAGAAGTCATAGCAGCAGCGCGCAGAGAATATCGCATTGAAACTATGGGTGAAGGAAAATGGATTAACCAATTGAAAAGAATCGGTGGAAAAGGCGAAAGCATTTACGTGCGAAATGCTCCATGGAACTGTCCGGGCATGGCTCTTCAATTTCCGAACAGTGAATTCACCTCGGCATTATTTGTTGGGAATCCGGAAGGAGGATGCAACTAACAAGGACGAAAAATATTTCGCCCGTATTTAAACGAATATTAAATAATAAGATATGAAATCGATAAAAATATTTTTCATGATAGCCCTTGCAATTGGTGTCTTCGCCGGATGCAAGCCCGAGATTACCGGAGAGTTGGGTGCACAATCAGATAAACTTCAAGGAATGGGGGGAACATGGGAACTAACTTCTTTCATTCAAAAGGATCCGAACAATCCTGTTTTAGAAGAACGCGATTTAAGCGAATTCTATTTGGTTTCTGGTGTAGAACCCATGCGCATTACATTGGACGTGCCAACCAAAACATACACTGTAACAATTACTGAAGGAAAAAACTTCTTCGGAACAAACGGTACTTGGGAAGTGGACGACAATTTGGCTCCTTCGATTATTACACTTATGAATGCGAGCGACACGCTAGATTTGTTCCTCGGTAACATGGTACTTCCTACTACCACGAACATGGGCTTGCAATACCATCGCGTTTGTTCTGACGGATTCAAAAATGTGATTTATAAGTTTAACTTCCAACGTATCTAATCATGAAAAAAATATTATTTACTCTAGCTGCATTCGCAATTTCAATTGTGGGTTATTCACAGGCAGCTTTCGTTTTCCCTTCTCCGACCAATGCAAATGCAACGATGGATTTGTACATTGATGTTGCACAAACAACTGGCGGATTAAAAACCTTGTTGGGAAACCATCCGGAAGTCGCTGACTCTGTTTATATGTGGACTTGGCAACCGGCAGGACCTTCTTGCGGAAACGGTGATTGGGGAAATTCCAACAACTGTATGCTTTTGACCCATGTTAGTGGTTTATTGTATAAGATGACCATGGTCCCAACAACGTATTATGCTTGTACACCGCTTCAGTTGTTTCAAAATGGAATTTCTTGTTTGGCAAAATTGAAGAATGGAAATGAATTCGGATCTGAAGGCGTTGGTGAGGCAAAAACGGAAGATTTGCACGTTGACATTGTACCTGCATTGTGCGCAGATCGCATTTGTTTCTTTCCCGAAGCCGCAAAGCAAGATGACTATTTTAGTATAACCTATGACAATACGCAAGAAGCTGATGTGAATTTGCAAAACCTTGGAACTGATGAGTGTTACATTTTCCTTCGTGCGTTCACAGGAACTTTTACATTCTTTGATGTAGCTCCACTTGCAAATGTTACTTCAACTCCGTCTTTAAAAATGAATGAGATTTCTCCAGGGAAATTCAGAAAAACATTTATCCCGGAAGACTTTATGCCAATTCCGGCAGGATCTACCATTACGAAAATAGGATTTTACATTGTGAAGCCCGGGTATACACCAAACCCTCCACCCTACCAATATTATTATCCTTTGAACTGTCAATAGTTTTTTTTCAATTTGAATATTCAAGAGGTGAAGTCAAATTCACCTCTTTTTTTTGTCTACCTTCGAACTATGAAAAATATTTTTAATGCGCGTGTATTCGCCTCTCTTGCTGTAGGCGTTTGCGTTATTCTCTCTGCTTACGTCTTCATGAAAGGATACCGAGACAGAAACGGTAAAGACAATGTTATTCATGTAACAGGAATGGGAAGTCGAAATTTCGATTCTGATTTGATTGTTTGGCGCGGATCCTTTTCGAAAACAAGCAATGATCTTGCTGCTGCCTCTGCAGCTTTGGAAGCTGATCGAAACACAATAAAAAACTACCTCGTGGGAAAAGGAATTCTTGAAAATGAAATTGTTTTCTCCGCTATGGAAATTAACAAGAACTACGACGACATTCGCAATTCTGAAGGTGACATTGTAGGTTCTGTTTTGACAGGATATAGTCTTTCGCAAATGGTAACCATTGAATCATCGGAGGTTTCTAAAGTGGAACAAATTTCGCGTGAAGTTACCGAGCTTATTGCTTCTGGTGTTGAATTCTACTCTGAAAGTCCTGAGTTCTACTATACCAAACTTGCAGAGTTAAAAATTGAAATGGTATCGGAAGCTACTTCAGACGCCCGCTTGCGTGCTGAAAAAATTGCTCAGTCTTCGGGTGGTGATTTAGGAAACCTTCAAAGTGCCGAAATGGGAATTTTTCAAATTGTTGGACAGAACAGCGATGAAGATTATTCATGGGGAGGTGCGTTCAATACCTCATCGAGAAGAAAGACGGCATCGATTACCATGCAGTTAAATTTCGAGATTGATTAACACCTGATTGTTTCTAGATCAGTAGAAAAGTTTTTTTCCTATCTCTCTTTCGCCGTATTTTCGCGATCTAACTAAACCCTCAACACATTGAATACACTTGCTTTTACCGCAATTTGTCTTTACGGTTTCTTTTTAATCTTTATCTTTTTCTATTCTTTGGTTCAATTGAATTTGGCCATTCAATTTGTAAAAAAGAATAAGCGCAAGCGCCAAATGCCCGTTATTGCGGAAGAAGATTTGCCTTATGTCACCGTTCAACTTCCCGTATTTAATGAGATGTACGTTATTGAGCGTTTGATTAACGCTGTATGTGATTTCGATTATCCGAGAAACAGATTAGAAATTCAAGTATTAGACGATGGTAACGACGAGTCAGTTGAGATAGCCGCTAAGTTGATTGCCGAGAAACAGAAACTTGGGATAGACATTCAACACATTCGAAGAACAGACCGTACAGGATTTAAAGCTGGGGCTTTGGCTTACGGATTAGATATTTCAAAGGGGGAATTCACAGCGATTTTCGATGCAGACTTCGTTCCGAGAAAAGATTTCTTGCGTCAGACTATCCCCTATTTCTATGCAGGAGATAAGATTGCTGTTGTTCAAACCCGTTGGGAGCATTTGAACGAGGACTATTCTTTGCTTACACGTTTGCAAGCTTTCGGTTTAGATGCTCACTTCACTGTTGAGCAAATTGGACGTAACTATTCGAATCACTACATTAACTTCAATGGAACTGCTGGTGTTTGGAGAAAAGAGGCCATTTACGATGCTGGTGGATGGCAAAGTGATACCATTACAGAAGATTTAGATTTAAGTTATAGAGCGCAATTGGTTGGTTGGAATTTTATTTACCTTCCTGCAATTGGTTCACCGTCTGAATTGCCTGCTGAAATGAATGCGTTGAAAGCGCAACAATTCCGTTGGACGAAAGGTGCTGCAGAATGTACACGCAAGAATTTAGGTAAAGTAATCCGCGCAAAAGACATGGGCTTTGCACACAAGGTACACGCAAGCTTCCATTTGATGAACTCAGTTATTTTAAGTATGCCTATGCTTTTCATTAAGCATTACTTCGACGGGTGGCACACCTTTCATGGAGAGCATTTGAATGATTATTCAATTTATTTTGCTGTAGCCTCTGCCTTCTTGGTGAGTTTCTTCATCTTAGGATTCTTCTATTGGGTGTCGCGTCCACCGATGCCATTCTTCCAGAAATTCGGACGCTTCGTTATTGACTTCCCATTGTTCCTTGCTGTGTCTATGGGACTTTCATTACACAATGCAGTTGCAGTAATTGAAGGATTAACCGGTAAAAAATCTGCCTTCGTTCGTACTCCGAAGTTTGCGATTAGTACGGGTAAAAAAGGGACATGGACAGATAAAAAATATCGCGCTCCAAAGATTTCACCTTTAACAATTTTAGAGTTTATTATGTTGTTGTATTTCGCAAGTGGACTGGTTTGGCCTTTTGTACTGCGTTTCTCTGAGAAAGATGGAGCCACACGTTTGACCGATTTCGGATTGATGCCTTTCCACTTGATGTTGACGATTGGATATTTCTACGTAACCTACTACAGTGTAAAGCACGCTAGAACTGCATAGAAACTCTCGATTAGAATGAATAATATTGAAAAGCTCGGCCAATGCCGAGCTTTTTGTTTTTATCTTGCGAAGAACAATAATGACCATGAAAAAATTATTCTTTTCTCTTTTAATCCTGTCGTCTGTTGCAGCCTCTGCTCAGCCCTGCGTAGGTGGAATGGCTGGAATTTATCCTTGTAGCAATGTGGATCTTTTGGCGTTTGTATCTCTTTCAGATATTGGGGCAAATCCGAACACAGACAATACCAATGATATTTGGGGATGGGTGAGTCCGGTTACTGGAAAAGAATATGCTCTTGTTGGCGTTTCAAACGGATTGGCGTTTGTAGATGTCTCTACCCCAACTTCTCCAATTTATTTGGGAACCCTTCCTCCGCATACAGGAACCAGTTTGTGGAGAGATGTCGAGACTTTGGATCATTATTGTTTTGTTGGAAGTGAGGCCAGTGGACATGGTCTTCAGGTATTTGATTTATTGCAACTCGACAATGTGACTTCTCCTACTTCTTTTATTGAAACAGCCTACTACGGTGGCTTTGGCCATTCACATACGATTGCTATAGATCCGGTAAGCAAAATTTTAATGGCTATGGGGTCAGATACCTTTAACGGCGGTCCTCATTTGGTTGATATTTCAAATCCCCTTCAACCTACCTTAATGGGCGGATATCAAGATGCGGGGTATACGCACGACGGAACCATTCTAACCTACAACGGTCCAGATGCAAATCACCAAGGGCATGTAATTGTAGTTGCTTGCAACGGAAATAGCAGTTGGGGTGTGGTGACCTTGAACGTTACAGATCCGACGGATATTATTTTTCTCGACAATTACAACTACCCTGAAACCGGTTACACACATCAAGGTTGGTTCACCAAAGACATGGCACATTATCTTGTAGACGACGAGTTAGACGAGCAAACGTTGGGCACCACAACTCGCACGCACATTTTCAACATGACTGATTTAGACAATATTGGTTACATGAATTATTACTTAAGTACCAATACTTCTATTGATCATAACTTGTATACAAAGGACCAATTCGTTTATGAAAGTAATTACCGAAGTGGTGTGCGCATTCTCGACGCCTCTCGTGTGAGTACAAGTGTATTAAATGAAGTTGGATTTTTCGATTTATTCCCATTGAATGATTTACCTCAATTTAGCGGCACTTGGAGTAACTATCCTTATTTACCGAGTGGTGTAGACCTTGCTACCAGTATGTACGACGGATTCTTTATTCTACGTCCAACCTTACTTTATTTACAGAGCAATAACTTAAATGCTTGCGGACAAAATTCGGATACCCTTCAAGTAAAGATAAATGCCGATTTACAATTTCCATTAACTGCGAGTGTTTCGGGTCTTCCTGGAACCACAAGTTTAAGTGGAGTGAATATCAGTGCGACCGGTGCTTACAATGTTGTGATTTCCAATTTGAATTCTGTTCCAACTGGAACCTACCCTTGCATATTGAAACTTCAAACCACCTTTGGAGAATCATATGATTTGAATTTTACAATTTCAGTTGGGACAGCGCCATCTTCTCCTGCACTTACCTCTGTTCCTTCAACCATTCAATATAACGGTTTCGATTATACCTTCTATTGGAATGCTGTTGCGGGGGCCACTTCTTACTTTTTTGAAATATCGGAAAACGATCCAACGTTTGGGAACGTTGTTTTCAGTTCTACTGAAACGAATAACTTTGCCACCTTGCCTATGAACTTTGCGTTCGGTGAAGGAAAGACTTACTCATGGCGTGTGACAGCCATTGGCGGATGCGGATCCTCTGCACCATCATCTTCAGAAGATTTTCAATGGATTCCTGCTGGGGTGAATGAAATTACAGAACGACCATTCGTTGTTTACCCCAATCCGGCAGAGAACGAAGTCTTCATTCAAAACTTCCAATCTGGAAAATCGAATGTGAGCATTTTCAATTCAACTGGACAATTGGTTTATTCTAAAAGCTTCAATCAGCCGGGGGTTCATTCTTTAGACGTAGCAAACCTCTCCACAGGAATTTATACCATTCAAGTTGGAAGAATTACGAAAAGGCTATTGATTAAATAATGCAATTCAATCTGGGAAAATTTTTCCTGGGTTTAATATCCCGTTGGGATCGAACGCTTCTTTTATTTTCTTCATGAGGTTCAGTTGAACTTCGTTGAAGGCGATGTCCATGTAGTTCTTCTGCACCCACCCTATTCCGTGTTCGCCGCTGAGCGTGCCTCCTAAGGAAACCGTTAATTCAAAGATTTCACGAATCGCAAGCGGAAGTGTATGGTCCCATTGCTCATCAGACATTTCATCTTTCAAGATGTTAATGTGTAGATTTCCGTCTCCGGCGTGCCCGTAGCAAACCGAACGGAACCCGTAGCGTTTTCCAATAGCTTTCACTTCACGCAATAGTTTTGGAAGTTCATATCTGGGAACAACGGTGTCTTCTTCTTTGTATATGGAATGCGACTTCACAGCTTCGCCTACTTTTCTTCGAACTTTCCAAAGCGCTTCTTTCTGATTGTGATCTTCAGCGAAAAGTATTTCTCCGCATTCGTGTTCCATGAGCACGTTTGAAATGATCTCACAATCGAGCATCAACGATTCCACGTTCGAGCCATCTACTTCAATAAGCAAATGCGCTTCAACGCCTTCTAAGTTCACTTGCGCATCTGGAACAAATTGAAGCGTGTATTCAATGGCCTCGCGCTCCATGAACTCCAACGCACTCGGGGTAATTCCTGCGCGGAAAACCGCACTCACAGCCTCACAAGCTTTTTCCGCAGAAGCGAAAGGAGCTAGTAAAAGCAGGTTGTGTTTTGGAAGCGGTAATAATTTCAGAACGGCTTTTGTAATAATACCAAGGGTTCCTTCACTTCCAACCATGAGTTGAGTAAGATTGTAGCCCGTTGAGTTTTTCAAGGTGTTAGCACCCGTCCAAATTATTTCGCCATTGGCCAATACGACTTCAAGATTTAAAACAAAATCTTTTGTCACACCGTACTTCACGGCGTGAGGACCGCCGCTGTTCTCGGCTAAATTTCCTCCTATCCAACAGCTTCCTCGGCTAGCAGGATCTGGCGCGTAGTATAAACCTTGTTTCGCACATTCTTCCTGAAGCACCTGTGTTATAACGGCTGGCTCGGTATGAACCTGCCCGTTGTTTGTGTCTATTTTCAATATTTTATTGAAACGTTCCATAGAGAGGGCAACGCCTTTGCGCACGCAGAGGGCACCACCACTTAAACCGGTTTGTGCGCCAATGGCCGTAACAGGAATGTTGCGTGAATTGCAATACTTCAATAGACTTGAGACTTCCTGTGTATTTGCAGGCTTTAAAACTACATCGGCCGGAAAACTTAGATTCTCGGTTTCGTCTTTTCCATATTTGATGCGTGTTTCAGCATCGGTAAAAACGAATTCTTGACCAATGGTTAATTCGAAAAAGTCGAGATCAGATTTAATCATGATTGAAGTAGAATATTCAACAAATCTCAGCGATAACAACCGCCACGCGACTAACATTTACTTAAGTCTTTCAACAAAGTAATTCACTTTTTAACATTGCATCCTTTTTTGAGTTGGAAATGCTTTTCCATTAAGTAAATCTTTTTATATTCGTTCAAACTAAAATTTATCATATGAAAAAATTAATGATCCCAGCAGTTGCTCTTGCAATGTTCATGGCTTCTTGCGGTGGTGTAAAATCTGACGCAGAAACTATCTGTGACATGATGAACAAAATGGTTGAAGCACAAAAGTCTGGTGACCAAGCTAAAATCGAGGCAGTTTCTAAAGAGTTCGAACCTAAAATGGAAGAATTACAAAAGAAATACCCTAAAGGTAGCGAAGATGAAAAAGAATTGGAAGCTCTTGTTAAGCCATGTATGGAAGAAGCAATGAAAGCTGCAATGGGTGGTGCTAACTAATCACCATTTTCATATAAAAATGAAGGGTCTCTTTCGAGACCCTTTTTTTATTTTTTGTTGTTGATGATAATATTTCCTGTTGGAAGTTTAACTTCATTCTGATTTTCAAACACAACTTCTGCGTTTACGCCTGAAAAATCAGAGCCTACTAACTTCCACCCTTCGGCATTTAATTCCCAAGATTCCTTTTTTGCGTAATCATTTCCCTTCGAACTTAACGCCACCAATTGGACGTCTACTTTTCCGCCATTGTTCACGAAAAACAAGGATTTCAAAGGCATTTTATCGTCTATGGGAGGTGCCTCTTTTCCGTCTTTCTTAGGCGCAGGTGGTTTAGGAAAATAAAGCTCCTGAAGTTTAACAATCTCTTCTTGGCTGAAATTTAAAGATTTCACCAATTGAGGGGATTCATATTTTCCAGCGTAATAGCTCAACAAGGCTTTGTATTCAGGAGTGAGTGCGTTAATAAAAAGCTGATCAATAATTAACTCGTTTGCATTTACCAGTTGATAGACGATTGACTTATTCGCTGACCAAATTTTAACTCGATTCTTAAGCATTGAACTTCCCGAGGTGCTTACAACTTTTGTTGAACGATTCATGGAAGTGGTGTTTCCTTCAACATTCATTTCCAGTAGATCACTTGTTTTTATTTGAACTGAAAAAACTTGACCGTTGTCTGCACATTTCAATTCCAAAGCTTCCCATTTTTCGTTGGGTTTATAGTTTCCTAAAAAAGTTTTAGACTCTCCTCCGATTACTCGGGTTCGAAGGTAAAAACTGCTGTCTGCATACAACGCCAACGAATAAATGGTTCCTGTATTTTGATTCCAGAGGGTGTCGTCGAAATCGCCTATTAATTCGGCACTTCGTGAAGGCACGGGAACTTTCTTTTCATCACACGAAGCCAAAGCCAAAACAAGCATTCCAGCTAGAAGCAATCCTTTCATTTTATTCATGCGCCAAAAGTAGACATTGTTCATATTTCCAACAAGACTTTCCTCTAGCAAAAGTTATGAATATCTTACTTTTGTAACCATGGAAGAGGCTCAAATAGACGTTTTTAATTTCGATCCCATTCGTCCGTACAACGACGAAGAATTAAAAGCTGCCGTTGAACGCATTTTAGAGGTTCCCGAGTTTTACAAGATGTTGAAGTGGGTTTTCCCTGGGTTAAGTCGTTCTTCCATTCAAAAAATGCTTCGTCAAGTTAATACGGTCGATGAATTTCAATCGGAAATATCGGGTCCTGCATTCAAGATGGCAATTCAAACCACAACAAGTGGATTGTCTTTTACCAACTTTGAATCATTAGATAAAACGAAGCCATACCTTTTTCTAAGCAATCACCGCGACATTATTTTAGATAGTGCTATTCTGAATGTGAGCTTGCTTGAGCAAGGACATAAAACTACTCAAATTGCTATTGGAGACAATTTGTTGCGCCAGAAGGTTGTTGAGGATATCGTTCGTTCCAACAAGAATTTTATTGTTAATCGAAATGTGAATGCGAAGGAAATGTTTTATTATAGCCTTCGCCTTTCCAATTACATTCGACATACGCTAACACAGGACCACACCTCTATTTGGATAGCTCAGCGCGAAGGAAGAAGCAAAGATGGCGATGACAGAACAGCAACTGGGTTATTGAAGATGTTCGCGATGAGCGCTGACAATATTGAAGACGGGCTTCAGGCTTTGCGCATGGTACCTATGGCTGTGAGCTATGAGTACGATCCGTGTGATATGATGAAGACGAATGAGCTGATGCATTTGAAAGTGTTAGGTTCCTACGAGAAAAAATCAGGAGAAGATTTTCTTTCTATGTTGAAAGGAATAACCGGACATAAAGGACGTGTAAATATTGCCATGGGAAATTCATTGAATGAGCACATTGAACACATGCGTTCCATTCAGAATAAAAATGAAAAGTACCGCTATTTAACGCAGGCAATAGACAACGAGATGCACCGTATTTTTCACCTATGGCCTACCAATTACATTGCGTATGATTTGTTGAATGGCACGAAGGAATACAAAGATCACTATTCTCAAATTCAGAAAATAGCTTTCAGCAATTACATTCGTGGAAATACATTCAAGCTAAGTCTTCATAGAAAACATACGCCTCTTCCAAAGGAAAACTTCACGCAAACGGCACGAGAAATTATGCTTCAGATGTATGCGAATCCGGTGATAAATTTTCGGAATCTGTCGGCTTAACTTCAAATCGTTCGTTGCGTTTTCCTCTGAATAAATCTATCCCGCGAAGTTCGCACTCGAGCTTTCCGTTCATTAATCTTACTTTACGTTTCTGACGAAGTCCAATAGCATGAAGGGCTTGTAGATCGGAAGAAATAATCCAAGCCGTTGAACCCGAATAACGGTGTTTGAATACGGACCCGATTTCAGAATAGATCTTTTCCAGTTCTTCAATCTCCATACGCTCGCCGTATGGCGGATTGAGCACAACAATTCCCGGAACTTCCGGAACACTGTCTTCGCTGAAGAAATCTGATTTTTCAAAACGAATAGCATCGTTGAAAGGAAGGTTCTTTCCGTTCTTACGCGCAATATTCAATTGGTTGTAATCGATGTCGGAAGCGACAATGCTTAACTCTTTGTTTTCAATCAACGCATTCGCATCGCTGTGAACAGTCATCCAAAGCGCATCGTCGAAATTCAACCAAGTTTGAAAATTGAATTTTGGATAAGCCTTTTGCGCTGGAATATTCAGAGCCGCATATGCTGCTTCGAATGCAATGGTTCCTGAGCCACAAAACGGATTGTATAAGGGTGTTTCACCTTTCCAACCGGTAATGGCAATAATTCCTGCGGCCAATACTTCGTTCATGGGAGCTTCTCCTCCATTCACGCGATAGCCGCGTTGATTGAGCGAACGACCTGAACTGTCTATAGAAATCTGAACTTTTTCTTGGTCAATAAGCAAATGAATTTGCACATCTGGACTTTCCGGATTCACATCTGGACGCGAGCCGTAGACTTTCTTCAAACGATCTGCAATCGCATCTTTCACGCGAAGCGAAGGAAAATGAGAATGCGTAAACATAGAAGAAAACACTTGCGGATCAATGGCAAAAGTGGTGTCTGCTTGCAAGTATTCTTCCCATGGCATTTCGTAAGCCTTGGTATATAAGTCGTCTGCCTTTCTAATTTGAAATGAACTCAACGGACAAAGCACACGCAACGCCAAACGTGCGCGGTAGTTTATTTTGTAAAGTGTTTCAAG
>CALCNZ010000217.1 GCA_937897625.1 uncultured Flavobacteriales bacterium | reverse complement strand
CCCTAGCAGGGGTGAAACGCTCACGGAGCGTGAAAGACGTGTTACGTAACACCAGAGAGGGCTTTACGGATCTGGTGATGCTCATTGCCTGTGGCTTGCATAACCTCCGTGTACGTTACCGAAAGCCGCAGCTACCGTGAAGCGATTGGAAACCGCGTTCATGTTTTCGTAGGCATAGGCTACTTCTTCAGGTTGAGTATAGAGTTTGCTGCTATCGATGTGGCTGTTATCTACACCATCTTCTTCCCCGCCGGTTACACCCAATTCAATTTCAAGTGTAACACCCATTTGTGTCATTTTCTTGAAATACTCGACACTTAATTCAATATTTTCATGAAGGGGTTCTTCAGAAAAATCGAGCATGTGAGAGCTAAACAAAGAGCGACCTGTTCTTTCGAAATGCGCCATACCATGCTCTAACATTCCATCCATCCAAGGAAGTAAATTCTTCGCGCAATGGTCTGTGTGCATAATAACCGGAACGCCATAGGCCTTCGCCATTAAATGCACGTGATGTGCACCGCTAACAGAGCCCAAAATAGCCGCTTCCTGATTTTTATTGTCGAGTCCTTTACCTGCATAAAAAGCACCACCACCGTTACTGAATTGAACAACCACCGGCGAGTTTAAATCGCGCGCTGTTTCAAGAACTGCATTTACGCTATTGGTTGAAATCACATTCACTGCTGGCAATGCGTAGCCGTGCGCTTTTGCATCGTTTAAGACCTCGGTAACTTCGTCACCGCTTAATACGCCTGGTTTGAATTTCATAATTTTATATTGAAGTTGTAAAAGTAATGTGGTTTGAACCTCCGGCTACATGATAAATGCTTCTTCCGTAGCTCAGTTGGAATTTTTTAAAATTAACTGTTGTACCCAGGGAAAGTCCTGCTGTAGCGGGTCTATTTGGGATAGAAAGTTCTTTGCGCTGGCGGTAGTTGTAACCCAAACCAATGCGCACGTTGCTTCCTAAAATAATTTCGGCTCCAATGACCAAGTGCCTCATGAGTAAATCTCCGAACACCCAGGTCTTGTCTTCAACGGGAAGTCCGGTAAGTGGATCAAGGATAACGGTAGCGTTTGGATCTGTGTATTTCACGTTCCATTTCTGCACGTTTTCGTAGGCGACATGAAACAAAAAAGGGGCGTTCTTCGGGCGTTTGCTTATTCCGATTTGAAGTTCCATGGGAAGTTTTTCTCTGGAGCTTTCGCGATAGGTCACGAGTTGCATACCCACATTTTTCAGAACGAAGCTCGCCGTGAAATTCTTTTTGGGTTGAAAATAAGTAGCAGCAGCATCGACAGCAATTCCGTATGAATAGTAGGTATCGAAAACCGAGTATAGATTTTTCAGGTTAATACCTACACGCCAAAGGGAATCAACCCTGTAGGAGGCTCCGAGCGTTAAAGCGTATTCGTTGGAAGAGAAACTTCCCAGGTTATTTCCGAGTCCGTCTAATCGATCGCTCGTGCCGTATCCGAAGTATTGCAGTGTCCCTGCGAAAGCGAATTTGCTGTTGGTTGGATGAAAACCGTAGGAGGTATATCCGAAGTTCGATTGACCGAAATAGCGAACGTAACTCATGGCGAGTTTGCGATCCATGAGCGAATCGATGAGCGCTGGATTAATGGCGGCGGTATTGATGTCGCTAGCGCAGAGCGCTATTGCATTGCCGCCAATTGCCGCAACGCGGGCAGAACCGAAGATATTGATGCCTGAAAAAACAGCGGTGCCCGCTTGCGCGAAGCTGCAAAGGGTAGCTGCGCAAAGGACAAAAGTGAGGAGTTGCTTTTTCATGATTCAGGCATGCAAGTAACGAAATAGTTCTGAATATATTTCACAGGCTACTTTGCTTTTTCTTTGAGAAGCGCTTTGTCGAGCACTTCGTGCATGTCTGAAACGAAATGAAATTTCAAACCTTTCAAATAGCGTTCGTCGATTTCATCGATATCTTTTTGGTTTTTATCGCAGAGAATAATTTCTTTGATACCCGCGCGTTTCGCGGCGAGAATTTTCTCGCGCACACCTCCTACGGGAAGGACTTTCCCTCGGAGTGTGATTTCTCCTGACATGGCGAGAAACTTCTTCACTTTTCGTTTTGTGAAGGCCGACGCAAGCGCCGTTAACATGGTAATACCTGCGCTTGGGCCGTCTTTTGGAACGGCGCCTTGAGGAACGTGAATATGCACATTCGTTTCATCGAAGACCTTCGCATCCATTTCCAACAAGCTCGAATGTGCCTTCAAGTATTCAAGCGCCAAGGTTGCGCTTTCCTTCATGACATCACCCAAATTTCCGGTTAGCGTTAACTTGCCCTTTCCTTGCGTTAAGCTTGTTTCAATAAATAAAATATCGCCACCCGTTGGTGTCCAGGCCAATCCTGTAACCACACCGGCAACATCGTTATCGGCGTAACGATCTTTTTCATAACTCACTCCTAAAGCTTTCGAAACATCTTCTTTCGTAAGCGTGGCTTTGAATTTTTCTTTGAAAGCCATTTGCTTCGCGCGGTGACGAACCATTTTACCAATGCGCTTTTCCAAAGCGCGAACACCACTTTCGTTGGTGTACGATTCAACTAAAAACGCGAGCACTTCATCTGTAAATGCAATATTCTTTTCTGTTAATCCGTTTTCAGTTAATTGCTTCGGCACCAAGTGACGCTTCGCAATTTCCAATTTTTCTTCGAGTGTGTATCCGTTTACTTCAATGATTTCTAAACGATCGCGAAGCGCGGGTTGTAACGTTGAAAGCGAGTTACACGTCGCGACGAACATGACTTTCGAAAGGTCATATTCCAATTCAACGAAGTTGTCGTAAAACGCGTGGTTCTGCTCTGGATCCAGAACTTCCAACATTGCAGAACTCGGATCACCGTGCACGCCCTGCCCCATCTTATCTATTTCATCTAAAACGAAAAGCGGATTCGATGTCCCGACTTTTTTCAAATTCTGAATAATGCGTCCTGGCATTGCGCCTATATAGGTTTTGCGGTGCCCGCGAATTTCTGCTTCGTCGTGCAATCCGCCTAAAGACATCCGAACATATTTTCGTCCGAGTGCTTCCGCTACGCTCTTTCCCAAAGATGTTTTTCCAACACCTGGAGGTCCGTAGAGGCAGATAATTGGCGACTTCATGTCGCCCTTAATTTTCAATACGGCCAAATGCTCGAGAATTCTTTCCTTCACTTTTTCCAATCCGAAATGATCGCGATCCAAAATTTCCTTCGCATGCATCAAATCGAAATTATCTTCACTTGTTTCGTTCCAAGGAAGGTCGAGCAAAAGTTCCAAGTAATTCGATTGAACGCTATATTCCGCTGCTTGCGGATTCATGCGTTCTAGTTTGGCCAATTCTTTTTCAAAGGCCAATCGAACAGTATCTGACCACTGTTTCGACTTCGCTTTTTCGCGCTTTGCGTCTATTTCTTCCTTCTGAGGATTGGCGCCTAATTCATCTTGAATTTGCTTAATCTGTTGCGTTAAGAAATACTCGCGTTGTTGTTTCGAAATATCGATGTGAACCTTCTTCTGAATCTCTTTCTTCATCTCGAGCATTTGCAAATCGTTGTGTAATTGCTCGAATACTTTCTTTGCTCTTTCCTCTAGGTCCGCAATCTCTAACAGCTCTTGCTTCTTCTCCACATCTGCCTTCATGTTCGAAGAAATGAAGTTGGTGAGAAAAGACAATCCGTTGATGTTCTTAATAGCCAAAGCCGCTTCGCTTGGGATATCTGGAGAAAGATTAATG
>CALCNZ010000216.1 GCA_937897625.1 uncultured Flavobacteriales bacterium | reverse complement strand
GCTTCGATTCAATTAAGTTATTTATTCAAAACAAAAAAGAAAGACAATGAATAGTGCAGATGTAATGAAGATGGCACAAACCAAATCGTTGGTTTTACTGGCTGGTCCGTGTGTGGTGGAAGGTGAAGATTTGGTAATGGAAGTGGCCGGTCGTGTGAAAGAGATTGCAGACAAATTGGGAATGCCTTATGTCTTCAAGGCTTCCTACAGAAAGGCGAATCGTTCGCGCGTAGATTCCTTCACGGGTTTAGGAGATCAAATCGGATTGGAATTAATTCAAAAGGTTGGAAAGACTTATGGAATTCCTACAGTTACAGATATTCATGCGGCAGACGAAGCAGCCATGGCTGCGGCTTACGTAGACGTTTTGCAAATTCCTGCTTTCTTGTGCAGACAAACCGATTTGCTTCAAGCGGCTGCTGCAACAGGTAAGGTCGTGAATATTAAAAAAGGTCAATTCCTTTCTGCTGAATCTATGAAGCACGCCGTGAACAAAGTAAAAGAGGCAGGCAACAACAATGTTTGGTTGACCGAGCGCGGAACCATGTTCGGATACCAAGATTTGGTGGTTGATTACCGCGGGATTCCTGTTATGCAAGAATATGCTCCTGCCATAATGGACTGCACGCATTCGCTTCAGCAACCCAATCAGAGCAGTGGTGTTACAGGTGGAAAACCAGAGCTCATTGGAACCATTGCAAAAGCTGCTGTTGCAGTAGGTGTTGATGGATTATTTATTGAAACGCATCCGAATCCGGCCGTGGCTTTAAGCGACGGTGCCAATATGCTTCAGTTAAGTAAGTTGGAAGAATTGCTAGAACAAGTCATGGAAATTCGTGCCGTGATAAAAAAATAATTCATGAAGAAATTCGCATTCATAGGTTTGTTTGTTTGTCTTGTCTTTGCTCATGCAAGCCTTGCCCAGCCTGTTGTGCACAATTACGGAAGTCTGGGATCAGACGAGTACGCATCTATTGTAGCATACCCAAGTGGAGGATTCGTAGCAGTTGGAACAACAGGCGGAGAAGAGGGTTCGCAAACCGATGTGTATTTGTCTAAACTGAACGCATCACTCGACTGCGAATGGACGTTTAATATTGGTGGAATTGGAATTGAACGCGGGAACGATGTCGCCGTTGCTCCAGACGGAAGCATCTATTTCTGCGGGATGGTCTTGAGCAATTCGGTAACCGGTTACAAGAATTTAGTTGGAAAGGTAGACGCGAATGGAACGCTCCTTTGGTCGAAAGAATTCGGAGAAGGGGTATGGGACGAAGCTCGTAATTTGGTAGTAGATGATTTTGGAAATGCTTGGGTAGCCACCAATTCGTTTTACCCTTCGGGTGAAGAGCGCGTGGTCGTATACTCTCTCAATGATACCGGAGATCTTTCTTCACCAATAAATATTGCTCCTGCTGGAGTCAATAGCAATGCGGCTTTGGAATATTACAATAACGATTTTTATATTTTGAATAACCACGACGAAGGAACTTCGTCGCATTATGATGTGAAAAAATTCGATTATGTCGGATACGTTTCGCAAACCTATGAAGTCTCGGGACAAGGCGTTATTGCTCACGATTTGCAGGTTTGGAATTACGGTGTGTTTGTAGCGGGAGAATTCTTGAATGGTACCTTACGCAATCCATATACATGCGCTTTTAATTTAGATGGAACCTTGAATACGGAAACGTACAATGTGTTCAATTTTAACATGTGGTACAATGCAGCACACTCAAATTCGGAAGGGTATACGTTAGCTGGTGAGACAACAGACTTTGGATTTGGAGAACAAGAATGGGTGTTGCACAGAGCCAACGTTTTGGGCCAATACGCAGGTGGTGGAACGGTTGGCACGAGCAAGTTTGAAGTATGCAAAGATTTGCTTGTGGTGAACGATACGGTTTATTTAGTTGGAAGTTCAAACGGATTTCAATTGAACAAACAGCAGCAAGCTACAGTGTATCGAAACGAATCGATTGTTCTTTCGACGCTGGATCCAACAAGTGTGAACAACGATTGTTTTTTCGTTGGAATGGAGGATTTGAATTCGGAAGAAATGCTTTCTTTTTATTCGGTAGGAAACAATGTCTTTCAACCTTCAACGCAAATAAGTAATCTGAAGGTTCAAGTGTATAGTCTTGAAGGTAAATTAACCTTCAGTCATTCGGGTTCAAGCGAATTTCAATTGAATCTTTCGTCGGGAATTTATTTCCTCGCCTTTCAATCGGAAAAATATTCAGGCGTTCAAAAAATAATTGTTCGTTAACGCGAAGAAAGAGCAATCGAATAAACGCCAGGTATTGCCTCTAGTTCGGTTTGAATTTCTTTGGTGACTAAAATTTTATTTCTCTCCGATGAAGGAAGCACCACGCGGTCTTCGCCGTTTTTCAATTCAATGCGAAGCTGCGCGTAACCGGTGTTTTTCACTAAAAGTTCGTCCAGTTTTTCAATGGTTTTTTCGGTGAGAAATTCAGAGTCAATGCCAATGGTTAAATAACGCCCAAGTTTTTCTTTTACTTCAGCGAGCAAGGTGATTTCTACGATTTGAAATTCTGTTTTTTCCTCCGTGTTTTGACCGTATCTACGTTTTTGAAAGCGTCCGCGCACATACAAGAAGAAGTTGTCTTGCATGTATGCTTTGAAGTTCATGTAGTCTTTTCTGAACAGGCGAAAATCGTGTGAACCTTCTCCGTTTTCCAGCGTGAAACTTCCATAAGGATTTCCTTGCTGCGACATGCGGTGCTGAACATTTTTTACAATGCCTGCAAAGGCAATTTCACGACCGTTATTGGGTTCCGGGTTTTCCAGAGCTTCCATCGCGTTTGAATGACAGAAGGCTTCAATTTCAAGCGCGAAGTCATCGAGCGGATGTCCAGAAATGAACATGCCCACAAGCTCTTTCTCTTTCGATAATTCGGTGAGCGCATCCCAAGGTTCAACTTTTGGAATTGCGGGCGGTTGAATTTCAACGCCAGAGTCTTCTCCGAAAAGCGAAGCTTGCGAAGAATTTTTCCCGTCGCGTGCAGCACGCGCGTATTTCACAAGCGTATCTATGAATCCTTCGCCTTTGTTGTCGGTTCCGAAATAGGCTGAGCGTGTTATTCCGAATCGATCGAACGCGCCGCACATTGCTAAGCTCTCGAGCACCCGTTTGTTGGCTGCTTTATCGTCGACGCGTTCAAGAAAATCAAATACCGTTTCAAACGGTTTGCTTTCGCGTTCGCGAATCATGCTTTCAACGGCATTCTCTCCAACTGCTTTAACGGCGGCTAATCCAAAGCGGATAGCGCCTTCTTTGTTTACCGAGAAAAGCGAAAGCGATTCATTCACATCAGGAGACAATACGGGAATGCGCATGCGCTTGCATTCTTCCATGAAGAACGTAACACCTTTGATGTCGTTCATGGAGTTGCTTAGGGTGGCTGCCATGAATTCAGCGGGGTAGTGTGCCTTCAAATAGGCCGTCTGATAAGCGATCCAAGCGTAACACGTCGAGTGCGATTTGTTGAAGGCGTAACTCGCAAACTTTTCCCAGTCGGCCCAAATCTTTTCAAGTTTGTCTGCCGGATGTCCATTTGCAATAGCTCCTTCCATGAACAAACTTTTCATTTTGTTCAGCTCTTCAATGAGTTTTTTACCCATTGCTTTACGCAAGACGTCGGCCTGACCTTTCGTGAAGTTCGCCAGTCTTTGAGACAACAACATCACTTGCTCTTGGTAGACGGTAATACCGTATGTCTCTTTCAAGTTGTCTTCCATTTCAGGAAGATCGTATTCAATTTTTTCGAGTCCGTGTTTACGACGAATGAACTGCGGAATGTACTCCATAGGACCTGGACGGTACAAGGCGTTCATGGCAATTAAATCTGCAAATACGGTGGGTTTCAGGTCGCGCATGTGTTTGCGCATACCTTCACTTTCGTATTGGAAAATGGCAACTGTTTCACCGCGTTGGAAAAGCTCGTAGGTCTTCTCATCGTCGATGGGAATGTTGTCAATGTCAATGTCAATGTTGTGGGAAAGCTTAATGAGTTTGATTGCATTTTTAATAATGCTCAGCGTCTTCAATCCCAAGAAGTCCATCTTCAACAAACCGGCTTTTTCTACAACGGAGTTGTCGAATTGCGTACACCACATGTCGCTGTCTTTCACGGTAGCAACTGGAACGAAGTTCGTGATGTCGGTAGGTGTAATGATCACGCCGCAGGCGTGAGTACCCGTGTTGCGAATAGACCCTTCTAATATTTTCGCCATTCGCAACACTTTACCTTCCGGTGTAGTGCCTTCGGCAATGGCGCGCATGCGCTGCATGCGCTCGAATTCTTCGCTCGAGAAATCGTCTTTCAGCTGCTTCTCTTCTTTGTTGAAGATGTCGGAAAGCGATGCGCGATCGGGAATCATTTTCGTCAGTTGTTCCGATTCTCCAATGGATAAGTCGAACACACGCGCAGCGTCTTTCACGGCCGACTTCGCGGCCATGGTACCGTAGGTAATGATTTGCGCAACTGCGTTGCGCGAATATTTATTTCGTACGTACTCAATAACTTTTTCTCGTCCTTCGTCCTCGAAGTCGATATCCATATCGGGCATCGACACACGATCCGGATTCAAGAAACGCTCAAAGAGGAGATCGTACTTAATCGGATCCACATCTGTAATGCGAAGGCAATACGCAACGGCCGATCCAGCGGCCGATCCACGGCCGGGTCCAACGGACACGTCCATCTTTCGAGCGACTCTACAGAAGTCTTCTACAATGAGCAAGTAACCAGGGTAACCAGCTTTCTCAATAACCGAAAGCTCGAACTGCAGTCGCTCGCGAATCGATTCGTCGAAATCGCCGTAGCGATATTTCGCTCCTTCAAAAGTTAAATGTTCGAGGTATGCGGATTGTTCTGCAATGGTCTTTAACTTTTCTTTCTCTTGCGCAACGCGTTCGTCGTCATATCCGTCTGCAGCCCATTTCTCAGAGCGTTGCGCAATGAGTCGTTCATGAGAGGCATTGATTTCCGTTTGAAAATTCGAAATGAACGATTCTTCAATGTCGAACTTCGGAAGTAAAATTTCTCTGTCGAGTTTATATCCATCACACTTCTCGGCAATCTCAAGTGTCGTCTCCAATGCGCCTGGATAAGCCGAAAATGCTTGCGCCATCTCCTGCACATCTTTCAAGTAGAATTCGTTGTTCGGGAATCCAAAACGAAATTCTCTTCCTTTCTTCCCAATGTATTTTGAAGGCGTGCTTACTTTTTCGCCATCCTTCACACACAGCAAAGCATCTTGGGCTTCCGCATCACTTTTTTCAGTGTAGAAACTGTTGTTAGCGGCGAAGTACTTCACATTGTGTTTCTCGCAAAACCGAACAAGCGTTCGGTTAACGACTTGCTCTTCTTCCAATCCGTGATTGTTCAATTCGGCATAAAAATCTTCACCAAATTGTTCCTTCCAAAAAACAAAAATCTCTTCTGCTTTCTCTTCACCAATATTCAAAATGGTGGAAGGGATTTCTCCCCAAATAGAGCCAGTACAAAGCACTAAGCCTTCCTTGTATTCAATTAAAAGATCGCGGCTAATGCGCGGCACGTAATAGAAACCTTCGGTATAGGCAATGGAAGAAAGCTTCGCTAAATTCTGATATCCCTTGAAATTTTTGGCCAACAACACAACCGGATATCCATCGTCTTTCGTGGTTCGGTCGGTGTGACTTCGACATAAATTCAATTCAGCACCAACAATGGGTTTAATGCCTTTTTTGTGCGCAGCACTCACAAAGTGAAACGCTCCCATCATATTTCCTGCGTCGGTAATGGCAACAGCAGGTGAACCCATGGCGAGTGATTTTTTAATCAATGCGTCAATGGTGGTGGTACTCTGAAGAATGCTGTATTGCGAGTGCACATGCAAGTGCACAAATTTTTGATTTTCGTCTACTTCAACCTTCGTTGAAGTTTCGGTAGGACCATGTTCTTCTGGTTTTTCAGCTTTGAAATTGCTATCTTGAAGAACAGGTGCTTCGTAAACAACCTCATCTTTTGAAATTCCTGAAGCACATGGAATAACGCCAATTCGAATAAGTTCAAAGAAACACTTTCCTGTTGCAGCAACGTCGTAAGCCGCGTCGTGCGCCTCTTCAAATTTTACTTGAAATAACTTTTCATGAAGTTCGGTCAGTGTTGGCCATTTGAATTTTCCTCCGCGTCCGCCGGGAATAGCACAAAAGTCTGTTCCGAACTCCTTGGTGTCCATGCTCGACATTTGTTCGAGCACGTTCGTTCTACCTTCACGCAAGAATTCACAACCGACAATGTTTAAGTCGAATTCAATGTTGTGTCCCGCAACAAATTGAGCTTGTGAAACGGCTGTTTCAAACTGATCCAAACAATCGCTCAGAGTAATACCTTCTTTCGTTGCGCGTTCCGTTGATATGCCGTGAATTTTTTCAGAAGAGTAGGGGATTGAAAATCCATTCGGCTGAACAATGATGCTTCCTTGCGAAATTAAATTTCCTCGCTCACCGTGAAGCTGCCAAGCCAATTGAACCAAGCGCGGCCAATTGTTAAAATCGGTCAGTGGCGCATTGTAATTCTGTGGAAGGCCTGTGGTTTCGGTGTCGAAAATTAAATACATGGAAGTTGTTCAGATAGGAGCATAAAATTACTGCTCATGTTCCGAATAATTAGCCATTGTGGAAATCTTTCCCGCGTCTTTTTTTGAACCACGACGCGTTTCGAAAGACCAACATGGAAAAAAGTCCAAGTCCTAGGAAATAGACGT
>CALCNZ010000215.1 GCA_937897625.1 uncultured Flavobacteriales bacterium | reverse complement strand
TGTGCTCTTCCGATCTCTTGAACAGGTGCTACTTTCTTAGCAGGGACTGCCTTCTTCGGTGCAACTGCTTTGGCAACTGGGATAGCCTTTTTAACAGGAGCTATTACCTTCTTTGCGGGAACTGCGGCCTTTTTTGCCACTACCTTCTTAGCAGGTGCAGCTTTCTTGGCTGCAGGTTTAACTGCCTTCTTCACTTCTTTCGCTTTGGTCTTCGTCACTACGTTCACTACTTTTTTAATACTTTTCACTTCCTTCTTCACTGCTTTCGCCACAGGCTTGTTAATTTTCTTGGCTGCAGGTTTAACAACCTTTTTCGCAACCGGTTTAGCCACTTTTTTAGCTACAGGTTTTACAACTTTCTTCGAAACAGGCTTAGCGGCCGGTTTCACAGCTTTCTGTTCTACTTTTTTTGCAACAGGTTTCTTTATCGCCTTCTCCTTTCCCTTCGACACAACTGTTTTAGCTGCTTTCTTAGCAGCAACCTTCGGCTTAGCAGGTGCTTTCGCTTTTGGTTTTATTGCTTTTTTTGCCATAATGTCAGTAATAGAGCACGGGGTTCGTAATAACACCCGTTTTGTGGACCGCGAATGTACGAAATTTTTCACTGATTTTAGCATGAATCAGCTCAATTGTAAACTGCTCACTTTCAAAATGTCCAATATCAATAAACGACAGCCTGTTTTCAGCGTCGAAGAACTCATGGTATTTAATGTCGGAAGTAACAAACGCATCTGCTCCCTGCGCTTTCGCAGCACTAAATAAAAACTGTCCGCTACCGCCACAAACAGCAATTTTCTGAATCAATTGTTTGTTTGACTGGGTGTATTTAATACTCTGATTATTAAACTCTTTTTTCAATAGACTTAAACAATCGATCAAGTTAATCGGAGTTTCCAATTCACCTATAGCCCCGCTTCCATATTGCTGCAATTCGTTTTGCAAGACTTGCCAATTGTGCGCAATTTCCTCATACGGATGAGCGGCGAAAAGTGCACGTTGCACTTCACCTTTTTTCCAGCTGGGTAAAATCACTTCAAATCGAATTTCTTCCAATTCACTTCTTTCTCCATGATTTCCTTCAACAGGTTGTGATCCTTCCTCTGGCTTGAAACTTCCATTTCCAACCAAACTAAATCCGCATTCACTGTAATTTCCAACATTTCCAGCCCCCGCATCAAACAAGGCAGACCTCACTTTTTCAAAATGAGTAGCAGGAATGAAAACGGTCAAATGAAGGAGATGTCCGTTCAATGGTACCAACGGCTTTACGTTTTTCAGTCCAAGCCTTCTCGCAATTTCACCATTCACCCCTTCCAAGGTATTGTCGAGATTGGTGTGAATCGCATACAACGCTATGTTATTCTGAATAGCCTTGATAATCGTACGTTGAACATAATCTGCGCCGGTAAAGCGCTTTAGTCCTTTGAAAACAATGGGATGATGAGAAACGATAAGGTTGCAATTTTTGGCGATGGCCTCTTCAACAACATCTTCAGTGCAATCAAGACTAACCAAAACATTGGTGATCTCGGTTTGCTTATTTCCAACCAACAGTCCGGAATTGTCATAAGACTCTTGCAAAATAGGCGGAGCCCATTGTTCTAAATAGGAAATGACTTCTTCAATACGCATTTTTAATCTAACTTGCAGCCAAGTTACACCGATGCGTTTATTCCGAGCAACACTTTGGCCTTTTTCTTTTCTCTTGGGAAGTGTTCTGCGCATTCGTCATTTTTTATTTTCAGTTGGAATTTTGAAGTCGAAGAAAGCAACTGTTCCTTCCTTTGTTATTGGTAATTTGAAAATAGGAGGGACTGGTAAAACGCCGTTCGCCATTTGGTTAATTGAAAAACTAGATTCTTCGAAGACGGGTTTCATTTCTCGTGGATACGGACGAAAGACAAAGGGTTTTCATTTGATTGAAATAAATTCTGAAGTGAATGAAATTGGAGACGAACCTGCTGTGGTTCGAAATCACTTCAAAGGATTGATTGGTGCGGTTTCAGAAAATAGATTGAATGGTATTTTTGAATTAAAACAAGCATTTCCGCAAATTCAACAAGTCGTTCTAGACGATGCCTTTCAACATAGAAATTTGAATCCCGATTTTTCTATACTTCTAACGACCTACAAAGACTTATTTGTAAACGACGAATTGTTTCCAGTTGGCGGACTGCGAGATTTGAAGAAAAGAGCTTTTGCTGCACATGCGATTGTCGTTACGAAATGTCCCGATTCTTTGTCTGAAGAAGAACAACAAAATATCAGAGAGCAACTTCAAATAGCCGCTCATCAAATCTTGGCATTTACAGGAATTGAATACGAAGAGCCGATATCCGCATTCGAAGGAATGAAGCCATGGAATAGAAACTTCCGTTCGGTATGTTTTGCAGGACTTGCCAATCCAATTCCATTTTTTATAGAAGGAAGAAATCAGAGTCTTGCTACCATTGAAATGGCCTTAAACGATCATCACGAATACACCCCACAAGTTGTCGCTCGCATTCGGAAAGAATGGATTAACTTTGGACAGGAAAATACGGTTCTTCTGACTACTGAAAAAGATGTGGTGAAATGCAAGAACATCAAGGAATTCCAAGACCTTCCTTTGTATTTTCTTCGAATGAAAATAAAATTTATAGCCGGTGAAGCTGCATTACTAAATGCAGTGAATGAAGTAAAGAAATAAATGGAACAATCTGTATACGATCAATACGAATTAGTAGTCGGACTTGAAGTCCACATGCAATTGAAGAC
>CALCNZ010000214.1 GCA_937897625.1 uncultured Flavobacteriales bacterium | reverse complement strand
CAAGGAGAAATAGGACTTGATCAAACGGTTTTGCAAGAATTCGACGGAGCAGTGGTGAATGGCAATCACCATGCGGCTTCCAACCAAATCATTTTTGTGAATCTGGAAAAAGAGAAAAGTCTTGTCAAACGAGGCGCTGAATTGACGAACGTGTTAGCCGTTGTCCTTCCAAATGGAATGACAGAGGTTCCTGCGTTTGTTCAACCTTTCCTTCAACCCGAAACAAAAATTTTTATACTGAAGGAAGATGTGCTTGAATTCGTTTCTTCTTTTTTTGAATCGGCACCTCTGAAAGCCTTGATTTTATTGGGCGGAAAGAGCAGCCGTATGGGCGAAGAGAAGGGACTTATTCAATACCATGAAAAAACACAGGCGGAACATTTGGTTGCCTTGTTGGAAGAAATAGGATTGGAAGTTTTTCTTTCCGTTCGGGAAGAACAGAAAGAAAACTATTCGTTTTTGAATCGTTCCTTTATAGCCGATCAACTTCAAGGTGCTGGTCCGCTTGGAGGCATAGCTTCTGCTATGAGAAGCCTGCCACAAACAGCATTCATGGTTGTGGCGTGCGATCTTCCGAATCTTCAAAAAGAGCAACTCGAATTTTTGATGAAGAATAGAAATCCGAAAGCTTTCGCAACATGCTACGAATCGCCCTTGGATGGCGGTCCCGAGCCTTTGTGTTCTATCTATGAACCGAAATCTTTTTCAGCATTAATGAAAGTTTGGGTCAACGGAAAGAGCTGTCCGCGTAAAATGCTTTTCAACCAGACGGTTGAAATACTTCCTGTTCAAGATTCGAAATTTCTGGTTAACGCGAACACGCCGGAAGAGCGCATTCAACTTCAAGAAAAAAAGTAAAAGACCGTGAGCGTAAGCCGGGTTCTGTTCATGTGTTGCCACATGTTTCATCATTTATCTATGCGATCTACCCTCCGAGATTGAGCGAGCAACTCTTCAGTTGGAACGAATCCAACGGCCTCGGTTTATTTGATCTTACAGCCCGCAAGGTTTTCCTAGCTCGTCTTGTTACCAAGAACGACGGTGGTCTCTTACACCTCCTTTTCACCCTTACCGCTATTGCTAGTGGCGGTTTAATTTCTGCAGCACTGTCTGTCCATTAAACTTGCGTTTAACGTCCCCCGCTTTTCACAGGGTGCGGCGCTCTGCGCAGCCCGGACTTTCCTCTAGTTTTGCAACCAGCGATGAATCCTCTTCGGTCTTTGCCACAAAGGTAGTACATTCGCTATTGACTTTTTAGACAGAAGATTGAACCGCGACCATGATTAAAAGATTATTCAAATTAGCTCATCCGAAGTTTCAGAAATTAATTCTGGAATACCCTGTTTCTTTTGAACCGCGCTATGGGCATGGACAAGAAGCCCATCCGCAATTGCTTTCAATTATTGAAAACAGAAAGGAAGAGTATGAGAAGTGGATGCACGCCGCTTTGAAATACACGCATCAATTTCAATCTATAAAAAACAACACAGAGAAGCCATCGGCGCAAGAACCATTTTGGAACAATTTGTTTTTGCCGGGGTTGGACATGGTTATGTTGTACACCGCAATCGCTGAAGCAAAACCCAAACGTTATGTTGAAATTGGGTCTGGCAACTCCACTAAGGTGGCGCACAAGGCTATCACTGAGCAGGGATTAAAGACTGAAATTATTTCAATTGATCCAATGCCTCGCGCTGAAATAGACGCGTTAGCGAATACCATCATTCGTTCTCCGTTTGAAGATTCGAATTTCGATTTTTTGGAAGATCTTGAAGAGAATGATATTTTGTTCGTCGACAATTCGCACCGTGTTTTTCCGAATTCAGATGCAACCGTTTTCTTTTTGGAAGTGCTTCCGCGCTTGAAGAAGGGCGTTATTGTTCAGATTCACGATGTCTATTTGCCTTTCGATTATCCGCAGTTTATGTGCGATCGTTTTTATTCAGAGCAATACATGTTGGCTGCATTTCTTTTAGCAAATAGCGAAAAATATGCGCCGCTTATTCCAAATTACTATCTTTCAGAAAACAAACAACTCAGTCAAATCATAGAGCCAATCTGGAACGCCATTCCTCATGTAGTGGAAAAACACGGCGGTTCATTTTGGTTGAAAATTGAAAAGTAAAATGACAGAAACTACACTCTCTCGCAAGAAAATCCAGAACGGATGGGCCATGTACGATTGGGCGAATTCCGTTTATAATTTGGTAATTGGTTCTACCATATTCCCTATTTTCTACGATGTAATGACCTCCGTGAAGAATGCGGATGGAGTTGTTACTTCTACCAAGGTGAATGTGTTCGGAACAACGCTTGAAAATACCGAGTTGATTAGTTACGCGACAGCATTTGGTTTGACAATCGTTTGTCTGATTCTTCCCATTTTATCGGGTGTTGCAGATTATTACGGAAAGAAGAAATTCTTCTTGAAGTTCTTTTGTTACATGGGAGCTCTCGCTTGTATTAGTCTGTATTTCTTCAATCCAGCGAACATGGAATTAAGTATTCTTAGTGTCGTTTTAGCCTGTATTGGTTTTTGGGGAAGCTATGCCTTTTACAACAGTTTTCTTCCTGTTGTTGCAACAGAAGAGGAGCAGGACAAGCTTAGCGCAAAAGGATTTTCATTGGGTTATTTGGGAAGTATGATTTTACTTATTGGTGCCCTTGTAGCGGTGATGGTTATAGCGAAGACTGGCTCGGAGAAAGTTATGATGATGCGTTATTCCTTTGTGGCTGTGGGTCTTTGGTGGATAGGATTTGCACAAATAACATTTGCTCGATTGAAGGAAACAGAGCGTGTTCATGCTGAAAAGGCCAACGTGTTGACTAAGGGATTT
>CALCNZ010000213.1 GCA_937897625.1 uncultured Flavobacteriales bacterium | reverse complement strand
TATGATGAATTTTGGTATGTTGTAAAAGATGCTGCCCTTCGAGCTGGTATGTAATTAATTACATTTTTTATTTGAATATTTCTTCTTTCTGATTTATTTGGGTATAAAATAAAAAATACAAATAGTCATCAAAGCTATTTCAGGGAAGTCGCTTGAAAGCTGAAGATGGGTGATAATTAATCCATGAACGACAATTCCAAATCCAATGAACATCCATGATTTTATGCGATTGCTCGTGCTACATTCTTTTGCAATAACAGCCGAGTAGTGAATAGGTATACCCAAGAACAAGCCGTAAATCAATACAATCATTTGCGCGTTGAATTCCTCCATTTGAATAAGAGCATTCCAAATCGCCAATCCAAAAATCGCCGAAACAATAACCAACGGAAATCGAACAAACACGCGCTTGGCTTCGATTTTTAACTCATTCATTTTAAACATATTCTGGATATTTAAATTGTAACAACTTGTTAAATATAGACACACAAAATAGAAGCTACCTTGCCAGTTATAATATTTTCGTCAAAAGACGTATAGTCTCATCGACACACCCGGCTCTGACAATCGTGACTCCGCCACATTCGTCCATCGGAAATTCGTAGCTCGGCTACATTCGTGCTTGCACATTAGTCCTTGGGACATACGCAGCTCCGCTGCATTCGTGGCTTTGCCACATTCGTCCTTCGGACATTCGTGCTTCAGCACATCAGTACCCCTCCTCAAAATACCTCCTCACCCCTCTCTTCCCTTCATTCAGAAATAACTCTTTCTGCTCTTGCGAAAGCTTCTTCACCTTCGGACCGATACCAGCGTCGCTGATGCTAATCGTGCGCTCCCAGTCGAGTTCAGTGAGCATGAAACGATTGAGGTTTTCTTTCATGATGTAATACACACTTCCAACCAAATCTTTCGTGCTGTGAATGGGATAATACGGATCTGTTTTCGTCTTGGTGCGATCGACGGTAATCTGATATTCACTGTCGATTCGGAAACCCAAAGTAGCCATAGGATTTTGAATGTAGGGAGATTGATCAAATACCCAAATCGGATAGTTGGAAAGGAAGCCTCCATCTAAACACACGTGGTCGCTATCTGCATAATGGCGAACATCTACGCGATGGCCTTCGTTGTTCATTACGAAAGGTTCGTAGTACAAGGGAACAGCCATACTTGCGCGAACACCATCTACAATGCGCATATTCGGATAACGATAAAAGTCGAAATACTCCGCCTTCTGATGGTTCATGCAGGTTGCCGTAACAACTAACTCGCGATAAGTAGAATCTTTGTCAGAGAGTTTTTTCAATTCCATAAATGTGATATCCTTGTTTCCTGTCTTCGCTGCAACCAAAGCTTCCAGCCATCTTAAAAAACGTTCACCTCGGTAGTAGCCCATGCGCTTGCGAAGTCGGTGTATTCCGCCAATGAATAGTCCGCCTCCGTCATTCAACTTACCGAAATTCATTTCACCAATAATGACTGAAATTTCTGTTGGCGTATATCCCACAGCCAGCAGGCAAGAAGTGATCGCTCCCGAAGATGCTCCTGCAACGCGACGAATGTCTTTCAAGTAACCACGAGAGTCCATTTCCATAAGCGCACCGCAATAGGCAACACCGCGGATTCCACCTCCCTCGAAAACCAAGTTTTCGAAATGTGCATTTTCAAATTGCAGCTGTCTTTCAAGTCGAGCCTTAACTTCTGGCGATTCAGCTTGCGCGAATAAAAAATTCGAACTAAAAAAAAGTGCGATTAACGGGAAGAGGTATTTACTTTGAAGCATAATTCAAAATTACACAGAATGTCAAAAATTCATTTGGAAATAATTGCAACCAATCCTGAGTCGTGTTTAATTGCCAACGAGAACGGCGCAACGCGATTGGAAGTATGTTCGGCTTTGCAGGTTGGAGGATTAACACCTGCTTTGTCTTTGATTGAATACGCTGTTGAATATACAGCTTGTGATATTGCAGCCCTCATTCGCGTACGCGAGGGTTCGTTTGTTTATTCCGATGTAGAGATTAAAATTATGTGCAACGACATTCGTCGTTCGAAAGACAAAGGAATTAAAGCCGTTGTGGTTGGAGCCTTGAACGCAGATGGAACCATTGACTTCAGAGCTTTGGAGAAATTCGTGAAAGCTGCGAATGGAATTGATGTTGCCTTTCAACGCGCATTCGATGTTTGCACAAATGGAGACGAAGTCATTGCGCAATTGGAAAGTGCTGGATGTAAGCGACTACTTTCTTCAGGAAAGAAAATGACGTGTGTGGAAGGAATTGAAAACTTGAAACGCTATGCTTCATTGGCTAACACAATGGAGATTATGCCAGGCTCGGGACTCCGCAGTTCGAACATTGCTCAGGTGTACGACGAATGTTTTTCAAGTTATCACACGAGTGCATCAGAGTTAGTTTATGCCGGAGAGTTAGGCATTATGCCGAAAGAATACTTGCGAGCAAATAAATCGGAAGTTGCTGCTATTGCCGATTTTTTAAAACTGAAGGGCGTTGCATAAGTAGGTCCTGAAGTCTTTGTGTCTGACTTTTCATTTTAGGCAAATCGAGCGCCTCTTTGATGTACAACTTTTCCTTCGTGGTTAAGTGCCAACTTAAACTTACTTCCCATTGTTTTCCTTGTTGAAGTTCGAAAGTCACAAGGTCAACAGGCACAGCATATTTTTCAGCTAGAAGCGCCAATTGCTCATCGAAATTGAAATCTTGGGTGCGTGTTAAATTCCCATAGACACTTCCAACAGGCAAAGTCCATTCACGAAAAAGCGATGGATTTCCATCACCTAAATCAGACCCTTTCGGAAGATCATGTATCGAAAGAATAATGACACCGCTTGTGTTTTTTGAAATCCATTCTTCAAAAAAACGAATGAATTCAATGGTTGTCTTCGTTCCGAAATTATCACGCAATCCAGCATCCATGCATTGAATACTCGGCACAGTAGGCAGAGTAACAGCGGGCAGGATATAAGGAAAAGTAGCATTCATGCGAAGAACAGAAAGCAAGCTGGTGTTTTTCCAATTGTTATTTTCAAACAGGTTTGAATATTCAACATTATCTGTCGTATACGGAGCGAAATTCTCTAAGCTGTTGGGCCTTCTTAAAAAGTCCAATGGCATAGAGGAGATTAACATACGTCTGCCATCGTTGACAATGGTTGGTGAGAAAATAAGTGTAGGAAGCTTGGCCGAACGCTCGTTCGGTTCCAATGCATTCATTCGTTTATCTAATCTCCCCTCGGTGGCGTTTGCAAGCGCTCTCTCAAAAGTATAACCTCTGTCTTGAAAGTAACTGTTGTTATTTTCATGCGCGTGCTTGTAGCGGATAAACCAATCGTTTAACGTGAAGGAAGCCAAGATAGGGTTTAAAAAATCGGTTGCCATTTCTTCACAATACTTTCCTTTCCTGTACGAATCGATTTTCCCGTCTAGCTCATCGCCCTTAAGCTCATGCAAGAATGCAGCGCCCAACATACCACCTGAAGCACCGGTCATCATAACGGTATGATCAAACAGTTTCCCGTTACAAAGACTATCGGCCTGCATAAAACTTTGCATGACCCAATAAGCCGATCGGCTGCCGCCACCACTAACATTTAAAATAACTAACTTCGGAAGACTATCGGTTCGCGTTACGTTTTTCGCCTTCCAATTTTCAAGTGTTTCTTCCCAAACTTTTTTCGAGTTTTCTATTTCATTGCTAGAAGCGACACGAAAGGTATTTTCGTCATAAGTTGGACGTGTATTGTAGTCCAGTCCATACGCCCTGCTCTCAAATTGAAACCATGCGAACTTCTCATAAGCGACTTCCAAGAAAATTAGACCCAGAACAAGAATTGCGAAATACCAACCTTTAAGTCTGTGATGCAATACAGACAGGAACACAAGCAGTAATGTGAATAAAAGAAGCAAAGACGCCGCTATTGGAAGAGCCAATGAAGGCAAGTGGCTTATTCCGCCCAACAATAAAAAAGAGATGAGAAGAAACACCTCGAATCGCCAAGCACTCAACTGATGCTTGTGCAAGATGTGGTCTATCATCTCCTTCGAATAATGTTCAGTAGGTCTTGCCAATTGCCAGGTTAAACGGTCTGTTAAATAACTACCCACGCGCCATTTCTCGAGGCGAGTTTCTTTCGCCCGCTGCATGTCTTCCGTGGCTGAATTTTCCAGATCGATTAAATGTGTTTTTAATTTTCTTCCTCGCAGCAAGAAATAAGCAAGTACCACCACTTGAAAGACTAAGATGCCAAAGACCCACACAAGAGAATATCCCAGCGCCGTTGAGAACGGTGTTAGCTCTTCTCGCATAGCTAGGTCTATAGACTTGATGAGATAAACGAGAATGAAGCAAAGCGGTATGACAGAATTGTTAATTACAAAAATCCGAAACGGATTCCTTAGCGTGTGAATAAATGAAAAACGATAGCCATGCAAGATGTAACTGTACAAATGAAATGCAGAGAAAAAACCTCCGGTCGCAACACCTGAAATGAAATAGGCCAGTACTCCGAATTTCCCCAGGTATTCGGGAAGTAGAAATTGTTTTTGCACACCGAATCCAGGCGCGAGGGCTCCTGTAAGAATAGCAAAAAGAATAATCCAAATAGAAAGCAAGAGCGCGTTTTTCTTAATGTGAAGCAAGAGCAGTTGAAAAGGGAAACTGTATCGAATGTTTTTAACCCAGCGAAAAAGAGTGGTTCTAAACATGAATTGAAGTTTATTTAATGTGAAAGGTAAGAATAGTTTTTAGGCTTCGCGGGGTAAAAGGAAGTATTTTTGCAAAATGGCAGTGGAGATCAAAAATAAAAAAGCACTTTTTCAATATTTCATTTTGGAAGAGTTCACTGCTGGTATTGTTTTAACTGGAAGTGAAATCAAAAGTATTCGCGCCGGCAAAGCTAACATTGCTGAAGCGTATTGCAAATTGAATGGAAACGCGCTGATTATTCTAAACATGAATATCGCGCACTATGGCAACGCAGGCTACGCGCAACATGAAGAACGCAGGGTGAAAACGTTACTCCTTCAACAAACAGAAATAGACCGATTGAAGCGAAAGTTGAAAGACACTGGAATGACCATTGTCCCCATGCGCCTATTCATTTCTGAAAAAGGTTGGGCTAAATTGGATATCGCTTTAGCAAAAGGTAAAAACGTTGGAGACAAACGCGCCGACGTTAAAGACAAAGACCTCAAACGCGAAGCGGATAGAGCTAAATTAAGATAAGAAGTTCGTCGAAGACCCTCGCCGCAGGCCCTCGTGATTCATCACCTTCGCAAAGCCATTTGCCCTCGCACGAAGGGCTTCAACCCATAAACTCTTCTTCGATGAGGTACTTCCGAATCTTATCGCTAAGTTTTTCCGAAACCGGAACAAGGGGCAGACGAAGA
>CALCNZ010000212.1 GCA_937897625.1 uncultured Flavobacteriales bacterium | reverse complement strand
AAGAAATTGATCATTCAAAAAGAAAACTTGAGAAGCTTTCGCTACTTGGCCCTCTTTAATTTCGTTCGACTTCTCCGTGAGAATATCTGTAATTACAATAGTTTTTACTCCGGCGGTTTGCTGAAGTTTCACAACTTTATCACCTGCATCATTCAAATCAATGGCAAGAATTTGAGGCTCACTGAACAGAAAACTAGAAGGGTAAGGTGCATGAGGTATAACAACCTTCTTGTTGGAATTTCCTGAAGGTGGGTTTACCTGCAAGCCTTGACTAAAGGTTACGTATGGAGTTAAAACACCGAACGTCCACAGGAAGAGTGAAAGAGTCTTTTTCATGTTTCAAATTTAGTGAAGGTTAGGCAGTTTGAAGTTATTCACATCTAACGAGACTGTTTTTTATAATTTAACATAAAAATGACTTTTTAGTTTGCTTCTGAGGGGGTATATTTGCGAAAAAATAGAAAAAAAATGTAAACCACCCCCTAAATTAAAGGGGGTAACAATAAAAAATATGAGTTTAAGAAAAAACGCACAACTAGAAATCAATAGCCGAGTGGCTATGCCAAGCGCTACAAGCGGACAAAGAATTAGCGAGTACTTCGGAGACAATGTATTCAATCCGCACAAAATGCGTGAATACCTTCCAGAAGAGTTGTACGACAATTTAATGTCATGTATCAATCAAGGAACGCGAATCGACAGAAATGTAGCCGATCATATTGCGGCAGGTATGAAGGAATGGGCAATAAGTAAAGGAGCTACGCACTTCACACATTGGTTCCAACCGTTGACGGGTGCTACAGCTGAAAAGCACGATAGTTTTTTCAAGCCATTGGGTGATGGAAGAGCCATTGAAAAGTTTGAGGGAACCATGTTGGTTCAGCAAGAACCAGATGCTTCTTCTTTCCCAAATGGAGGAATTCGTAACACATTTGAAGCCCGTGGCTATACGCTGTGGGATCCTTCTTCACCCGCATTCATCGTTGGAAATACCTTGTGCATTCCAACAATTTTTATTTCATACACAGGTCATGCGCTCGATTACAAAATGCCTTTGATTAAAGCGCTGAACGCTGTGGATATTGCAGCTACAGCGGTTTGTCAGTATTTCGACAAAGACGTGAATAAGGTCAACACGACATTGGGTTGGGAGCAAGAGTTCTTCTTGGTAGATTCTGCATTGCATAAAGCACGTCCAGATTTGGCCATGACTGGAAGAGTTTTGTTCGGACATAAGCCAGCGAAAGGGCAACAATTGGAAGATCACTATTTCGGAAGTATTCCAGAAAGAGTTTTAGCCTACATGAAAGACTTCGAATACGAAGCTCATTTGTTAGGTATTCCTGTAACTACCCGTCACAATGAGGTTGCTCCGAATCAGTACGAAGTGGCTCCGATGTTCGAAGAAGCAAACTTGGCAAACGACCACAATCAGTTGTTAATGGACTTATTGAAGAAGATTGCACAAAAGCACAACTTCAATGTACTTCTTCATGAAAAACCTTTTGAAGGTGTGAATGGAAGCGGAAAGCACAACAACTGGGCGCTTTCAACAAACACAGGTGTGAACCTTCTTCGTCCAGGAAAAAATCCAAAGTCAAATCTTCAGTTCCTAACCTTTATGGTGAATACGGTTGCTGCTATTCACGAAAACGCCGACGTGCTTCGTGCTTCAATAGCAACAGTTGGAAACGACCATCGCCTTGGAGCAAACGAAGCTCCGCCAGCAATCATGAGCTGCTTCTTAGGAGAGCAGTTAAACGCAATGCTTGATAATCTGGAGAAGAACATCAAGGCAGGTAAGATGACCCCAGAAGACAAAACAGAATTGAAGTTGAACATTGGTAAATTGCCACAAGTTCTTCTTGATAACACAGACAGAAATAGAACTTCACCATTCGCTTTCACCGGTAACAAGTTCGAGTTCCGCGCAGTGGGGTCTAGCGCAAACTGCGCAAACGCAATGATTACCTTGAATACCATTGTTGCAAATCGCTTAATTCAATTCAAAAAAGATGTTGATGCGCGAATTGCAAAAGGAGACGACAAAGACGAAGCTATCCTCAAGGAACTTCAGCGTCTAATTAAACAAAGCAAGGCCATTCGTTTCGAAGGAAATGGATACGGAGACGAGTGGGTGAAAGAGGCTGCAAAACGTGGTCTCTCCAACTTGAAAGATACGCCTTCTGCATTGAAGGTTTGGAAAGACAAAAAGGTGATTGCCATGTTTGAAAGATTGAATGTCTTGACAAACGAGGAAATTCATGCGCGTTATGAAATTGAAGTGGAAAACTATGCACGTCGCCGCGAAATAGAAGCAGAGATTGTGGTAGACATGGCTGTTAACCAAATTATTCCGGCGGCATTGAGATACCAGAGCGAATTGATTAGCAACGTTCAAGGCTTAAAGGCCGTTCTTGCAGCAAAAGAATTCAAGGAATTCTCCAAAACGCAATTGGGTCTAATTGCTGAAATTTCTCAGCATGTGAACGGATTGAAAGCTTGCACCGAAGGAATTGTTGTAGAGCAAGGAAAGGTTAATCATAGCAATACTGAAAAGATGGCCGATATTTACTGCCATAAGATTAAACCACTTATGGATGCTGCGCGCGAAGCCGCTGATGCTTTGGAGCAAATTATAGATGACGACACCTGGCCAATTCCGAAAATGCGTGAGCTTTTGTTCACCTGCTAAAATGTGGATTTAGATAATTGCGATTTTATGAGGAAAATTGACAATTTTGATTATTTTCGCAATTACTAACTTTTAACTAGACTAAAACATATCGTATGAGATTTTTCAAATCTATCATGGTTTTGTTTGTTTGTTTGTCAACCGCTTCGTTGATGAATGCTCAAAATAAAAAGATTCAACAAGCAGATATCGAGTTTGCAGGTCAAGGCTATAACCAAGCTGCAACCATGTATATCGCAGAAGTTACCAAGATCAAAAACATTGATGAAAAGGCACGAGTTCTTTACAACATTGCAGAATGTTATAGAAATACGAAGCGTTATGGAATGAGTTTAGATTATTACGACAAAGCCATCAATGCGAAGTACGATAAGAAAACAGCAGATGTTTATTTGAACTACGGTATTGCCCTTCAAGAGATGGATCGTCTAGAAGATGCAATTGTTCAATACAACAAGTACAAAGAGCGCGGCGGTAATGCTTCTCTTGCTGATATGCGCATTCAAACATGCACAAACGCGGCAAGTGCGAAGAAGACCAGCGCAAAATCAAGATACGTGGTAGAAAACGTTGAGTTTTTAAACACAACTGAAGAAGATTTTGGATTGGCTTATGCAACCAAGAAATTTGACGAATTTGTTTTCACTTCAGCACGTAAGGAATCAGTTGGAAGTGGCCTAAGCCCAATCAATGGAGATGAGTTCAAAGACGTTTTCGTTGCCAAGTTAGATAAGAAGTTTAAGTTCCAAGGTGCACCAATGCCAGCGAGCATTACTGTGAATACAGAAGCTCATGAGGCTGCAGGTGCTTTCGACAAAGACTACAAAACATTGTTCTTTACACGTTGTGGTTTCGATAAAAAAGGAAGAATGGGTTGTGATATCTACACGGCCAACAAGCAAGGAGATAACTTCGCAACCGCAGAAATGATTGACATTATTAAAAGAGAATCAGACGATTCATCT
>CALCNZ010000211.1 GCA_937897625.1 uncultured Flavobacteriales bacterium | reverse complement strand
AATTAAAACAAATATTGAAAACATAGGTCTTGAAGAAGTAGGTATTGCTACTGATAGAGATAAAATCTTAGTAAACGCTTACAACCAAACTAACGTTCCTGGTTATTATGCTATTGGTGATGTTACTCCGGGTCAAGCTTTGGCTCACGTAGCAAGTGCAGAGGGAATTACTTGCGTTGAGAAAATTGCAGGTCACCACCCGCAAGCCATCGATTACAATAACATTCCAGGTTGCACATACTGCTCACCAGAAATCGCAAGCGTTGGTTACACCGAAAAAGCAGCGAAAGAGGCAGGATACGAATTGAAGATTGGTAAGTTCCCATTCAGTGCGTCTGGAAAGGCAAGTGCTGCTGGACACAAAGACGGTTTCGTGAAATTGATTTTCGATGCGAAATACGGCGAGTTGTTGGGTGCACATTTGATTGGTGCGAACGTTACCGAAATGATCGCAGAATGTGTGGCATTGCGCAAGTTGGAAACAACAGGTATGGAATTGGTGAAGACCATTCACCCACATCCAACCATGAGTGAAGCCATTATGGAAGCTGCTGCTGCGGCTTACGGCGAAGTGATTCACTTGTAAGATAAAAATGAAAAAATACGTTGTTGCACTCTTGAGCTTCTTGTTCGTTTCGCAGTTGACCTTCGGTCAGGCGGGAGGAACAAGTTGCTCAAATGCAGTGACGCTCGCTTGCGGTCAGACCATAAGTGGAAGCACGCTAGGCGTTCTTCCAGATAATTTCGATTCAGGAAATTTTGAAGGGACTGCCGGTCAACTTTGGTACACGTTCACCCCACTAGGAAGTGGAACGGTGGAAGTAAGTCTTTGTAACAACAACACCAATTACGATACGCGTGTTCATGCGTATTCGGGTGCTTGTGGAAATTTAACTTTTATTGCGGAAGACGACGATGCTTGTGTGAATCCGGTATTCGCAAGTGATTTGGTGTTTTCGGTTACAGCTGGAATAACCTATTACATTCGAGTAGGAGGTAGCTTCACCAATGCGGGGACTTACGAGGGAACGTTTTCATGCAACTTATCCATTCTCGGATGCACGAATCCGTTGAGCTGTAACTTCAATCCGGTTGCGAACACCAACGACGGCTCTTGCGACTTCGCTTCGTGTTACGGATGCAAGTATGCGAATGCGTTGAATTACGATGCGACAGCGACGTTCGATGACGGCTCTTGTTTGTTTGCAGCGGTCATTCCGGGATGCACGAACAGTGCGGCTTCGAATTACAATAATTTGGCAACGGTAGATAACGGAACGTGTTTATATCCGGGTTGCACGAATGCTTCGGCGTATAACTTCAATCCCGTTGCGAACGTCGACGACGGCAGTTGTGACTTAATTGGAACGTGCTTCGGCGATATGAATCAAGATGGAGTCATTACCATCGAAGACGTGATGCTATTCATAGCCACGTTCGGAACGAACTGCAATTAGATCTTTCCGGCTTCGAAAATTTCAGTAGCTTTTTCTACGGCGTAATCTATTTCTTCTTTTGTCGTGTAGCGAGAAAAAGAGAAACGGACAGCGGGCTGTCCTTCGCGCAACGCACCAATTCCGTCTAACACATGACTTCCTTTTGTTGCGCCGCTGCTGCATGCGCTTCCGCCAGAAGCTGCAATGCCTTCAAGATCTAGCAAGAACAAAAACATGTCGTTGTTTTTAGTCGGAGGGAAGGTTGTGCTTAAAACAGTGTATAAACTTTCGGTGCTGGCAGATTGTCCATTGAATGAAATTCCAGGAATGCGTTTTTTCAATTCAGCAATCATGTGTTGCTTCAACCCACTAACATATTCTTGATGTTCTTCAACTTCGTTAAATGCTAAATCCATGGCTTTCGCCATGCCCATAATTCCGCCGGTATTCTCTGTCCCTCCGCGCATGCCGCGCTCTTGTCCGCCTCCAGTTATATCTGCGAACCCCGGAACGTTCTTCCGAATGAAAATAAACCCAACGCCTTTAGGTCCGTGGTATTTGTGCGCAGCAGCGTTAATGAAATGAATAGGAGTTTCTTTTAGGTTGAAACGATAGTGTCCCATCGTCTGAACGGTATCGCTGTGGAAAACGGCTCCGAACTCTGCGCACATTTCAGCCACTTGTTGCAATGGCAAAAGATTCGCAATTTCATTGTTGCCGTGCATAAGCGTAACATACGTCTTCACGCCATCGCTTAACGTGTTTCGAATATCGTTTAAGTCAATGCTTCCGTCTGCATTTAACGCAACCCAATGCACAGATACTTTTCCTTCTTCTTCTAATTTTTCAGCGGTCTTAACAATGGCGCTGTGTTCAATCTTGGAAGTGATAATACGCTTGCATTCCATGTCGCGAACGGCAATGTGCATGGCCAAATTATCGGCTTCCGTTCCTCCGCTGGTGAAATAAATTTCTCCGGGCTCGCAGTTCAAGTGCTTCGCAATAGAGCGACGCGCAGTTTCAATTTGCGTCTTTACTTTTCTTCCAAACGAGTGAGTAGAAGAGGGATTGCCGAATTCTGATTTCAAGAAATTCGACATAACATCTACAACTTCAGGTGCAACAGGTGTTGTTGCTGCGTTATCTAAATAGGCTTTCATTCAGCAGAGGGAATGTGTTGTTTTATTTGTTGAATCAAGACCATTGCTTCTTCTTGCGTTGGTGCTTCCGCATAAATTCGAACGATAGGCTCTGTATTGCTCTTGCGCAAATGCACCCATCCGTTCGCGAAATCAACCTTCACACCGTCAATGGTATTTACTTTTTCATGTTGAAATTCTTTTGCTACGGTGGCCAAAATTCCATCAACATCCAAACTCGGACTCAAGACCACTTTGTCTTTGATCATCTGATACGTAGGATACGTCACACGCATTTCAGAAACTGAGTTGAAGTTCTTCGCAAGGTGTGTTAAGAACAAGGCAATTCCAACTAATGCATCTCTTCCGAAATGGGTTTCAGGATAGATAATGCCACCATTTCCTTCACCGCCGATAACAGCCCCAATTTCTTTCATCTTCGCCACCACATTCACTTCACCAACAGCAGACGCTTCGTAGCGTTGTCCGTGTTTGTGTGTGACATCGGCCAAAGCACGACTGCTTGAAAGATTACTCACAGTTGGGCCTGGAGTAATTCCAAGCAAATAATCTGCAATGGCAACCAGCGTATATTCTTCACCAAATAAACTTCCGTCTTCGCAAACGAAAGCTAAACGATCTACATCTGGATCTACCACAATTCCTAAATCACATTTTTCCTTTTTAACAATCGACACAATGTCTGTAAGGTGCTCGGCCAATGGCTCTGGGTTGTGTGCGAAATGTCCGTCTGCTTTGCAGTGAATCGGAACAATGTTCTCGACGCCTAGTGCGTCAAGCAAAGCAGGGACATAAATTCCACCGGTTGAATTAATTCCGTCAATAGCAATCTTGAATTTCTTACTTGCAACAAGCGCTGCATCTACCGTATTAATTCCAAGTATATGTTGAATGTGCGCTTTCATGAAGTTGCGCTCCTCAATGCTTCCCAATTCATCAACTGTGCAGAAGGCGTAATCGTCGGCATCGGCTCTGCGAAGGACTTCTTTTCCTTCATCGCCGGAAATGAACTCTCCTTTTTCGTTCAGCAATTTCAATGCGTTCCATTCTTTCGGATTGTGGCTCGCAGTTAGAATAATTCCTCCATTTGCTTTGCTTTCCGTAACTGCCCATTCTACCGTTGGTGTGGTCGAAAGTCCAGCGTCAATAACGTGAACGCCCATTCCAACCAAGGTGTTCATGACCAAATTTTGAAGCATTTCGCCGCTAATGCGCGCATCTCTTCCAACAACAATTGAAATGTTTTGTTTGCTGTTTCTATGTTGAAGAAACGCCGCGAAAGCAGCCGTGAATTTCACAGTGTCGAGCGGCGTTAAATGTTCACCTGGAACAGCTCCAATGGTTCCGCGAAATCCGGAAATAGATTTTATTAAGGTCATGTCTTTAAAATAACTTACGCAAAGATACTTCACCGAAAGAGTTAAACTTCGTTCTTTGTGGAATGAATCACTTGGCTCATTTGTTCCTCTCTTCAGACAACGAAGAGGAAATGGTTGGACAATTCATTGCAGATGCGGTGAAGGGTAACGATTTCAATTTGTACACGGAACATATTCGAAATGGAATTCTATTGCACAGATGGGTCGATTCATTCACAGACACCCACGATTTGGTGAGCGAACTTCGCGCTGCTTATCGTCCGAAATTAGGGCTCTACAGCGGTGTGCTCATAGACCTTGTTTTCGATCATTATTTGGCGAAAGATTTTCAAAATCATTCCGGAAGAATGCTAGAAGAATTTCAGCAGTTTTCTTTTCATGTTTTGAATAAGCATGAAGAAGTTTTTCCTGAACGGATGAAGAATTATTTCTTCCACATGAAAGACAAGCAATTCATGATGAAATATGCGAATCCTTTGGGAATGGCAGTTATCGTTAGGCAAATGGGAATTCGCATTCCACGCGGCGGAGCGTTGGTAACAGCAGGAGATTTTTTTCAAGATTATGTTGAAATGGCCTCGTCTTATTTCTTGCCTTTTTTCGAAGAATTGCAAAGAGAGTTTGCGTTGAAGCGCCAACGCTTACAGCATGAAAATAAAATTGATTAAGTTTGTAGGAAACCCCTTTCGTGATTCGTTCATGAAAGAAAATAAAAATCCTTGAAGAAATCTGTTTGGCGAGTAATAATAGTTTCAATTTCCTTGCTTGGAGGAGTGGCTTTTATGTTCTCACTGCTTTCTCCGAAGAAGCAGCAGCGAGAGTTCGAGCAAGATCCGAATTTACCTGAGTTAGTGAATGTTGATTTGGACAGTATTCGTGCGCGAGGTAAACTTATTATTCTGACAGAAAATAGCTCCTCAACCTATTATCTCTACAAGGAAGAACCGAAGGGATTCGATTACGAATTGGCAGAGGAGTTCGCGAAATTTTTAAAGGTGAAGTTGGAGGTTCGTGTTATTGAAAATCTCGACAGCATGTTTGCTATGCTTTACAGAGGCGAAGGAGACATTATAGCTTCCAACCTCACGATAAATGAACAGCGAAAAAAATTCTTGGCCTTTTCTCCGCCCATTTATCAAACCAAGCAAGTTTTGGTTCAGCGAAAGGACACGTCCAATAAATTGTTGGAGAATGGAATTGTTGTTCATGGATTGAACGAATTGGATCGGCTGCCCATTCACGTGCACGCCTATTCTTCTTTTTACAGAAAGTTGGAAGAGATTTCGAAGAACACCGGCATGAATCTTCAGGTCATTGAAGCCAGTGGAAAAGTAGGGACGGAAGAGTTGCTTCAGGAAGTAGCGAGTGGCGCCGTTCCCGCGACAGTAACCGACAAGAGCTTGGCATTCTTAAGTTTTGAAGACTATCCGAATTTGGATATGTCGGTAGATTTGAGCGATGATGAAGATATTGCTTGGGCCGTTCGTCCGAATGCGTATTTGTTGCAAGAAAGATTGAATACGTTTATTGGAGGAAGATCTGGAAAGCGTTTAATAAACAAAATTTACCGTAGATATTTCGGACGCGCAGAAGAGCATTGGTCGGGTGGTGTTCAACGATTCTTCTCTATGCCTCCTATTTTAGACGGTGCACTTTCACCTTATGATTCGCTCTATAAAGTACACGCTGGTATTGTAGGTTGGGATTGGAAACTTCTTACAGCACTGAGCTATGTCGAGTCAGGTTTTAATCCGAATGCAGAATCGTGGGCAGGCGCACGCGGACTTATGCAGTTGATGCCCGCAACCATAGCGAAGTATGATGGCGATACACTTTGTCCGCCAGACAATAACATTATGGCTGGAGCGAAATTTTTAAAGAGTTTAGATAATTTTTGGAAGCAATACATTCACGATCCTAACGAGCGCGTGAAGTTTATGTTGGCCAGCTACAATTGTGGCCCAGGGCATATTTTAGATGCTATGTGTATTGCGAAACAAATTGGAAGAAATGATACGCTGTGGGATGGACATGTGGCAGATGCGCTTATGCTGAAAGCACAACGTCAATATTACGCGATGTCATGCGTGAAGCACGGTTATTTGAACGGGGTAGGTCCAGTGAATTTCGTGAATAAGATTTTGGCCATTTTTGAACATTACAAAACAACATCAAAGTGAAGAAAGCAATACAGTTCTTTTTTGTTTTGACAATCTTAGCATCGTGTAAAAAACCATCGGAGAATTATTCGATTGAAGGTCGAACTTACGATGCTTCAACAGGTGCGGGACTTCCCTATGTAACGGCTGTATTCGAGCAAAAAGCTTTGACAAATGGCGTGTTCACCGATTATTTCTTAGAGGCTGCACGCGCTACCTCTGATGCCAATGGGGCTTATAAAATGGAGTGGAAGAAGGAGAATTTAACGGCAGCGCATTTGTTGATTTCAAGAGAATACTACTATCCGCAAGAAATCACAATCACACCTGATGGTTTAAGGAACAATGTGAACCTAACAGAAAATATTTCAATGTGGCCAGAGTCTTCTGTTCAGGTTGCTATTCAGAATAATTCAGCGGCTTCCATTATTCAGTTTAATTGGGTAGGAACAAATTTCAGTTGCAATTGCTGCACAAACGAAGTGCGTAGTTTCTACAACATAGCAGATACAGTCTTTCAGTGCAACGTTTATGGAGGGAAATGGTTGAAATACAATTGCGTGATAACCTCAAATACGGGGACAACGTTTGTGTTGGACAGCCTGTATTGTCAGCCCTTTCAGATAAATGATTTAATGTTGAATTTGTGATAATAAAATAGAATTATGTCGAGCAATAGAAGAAAGTTTTTGGGTCAATTAGCGGCAACTGGTGCGTTGTTGGGAATGTCTCCAGCGTTGTTTTCATTCAGTGAAAAAAAGAAAAAGTCGATAGATAAAGTTCGATATACCAAAGGACTTGTGCTATCTACCTGGGATCATGGAATTGCAGCGAATGATTCAGCAATGGAAGCGCTAAAGAAAGGCGGAAACGCTTTAGATATGGCAGAGAAAGGTGTGTGGAAAACAGAATCTGATTTGACGAATCTGAGTGTTGGACTAGGCGGATTGCCCGATAGAGAGGGAAGAACAACGTTGGATGCCTGCATTATGGATTGGCAACACAAGGTTGGTTCGGTGGCTTTTGTTCAAGGATTCGAACATCCTATTTCTATTGCGCGTGCTGTGTTGGAAAAGACACCGCATGCGATGATTGTTGGAAAAGGCGCAGAGCAGTTCGCATTGGAGCAGGGGTTCAAGCACAGTGATTATGTGAATCCGGAAGCTCAAAAGGCATGGAAAGAATGGTTGAAGACTTCAGAATATAAGCCCATCATTAATGTTGAAAATCACGACACCATTGGCTTGTTGGCCATGGATTATGAAGGAAGAATTTCTGGCGCTTGCACTACCAGCGGATTGTCTTACAAGATGCACGGAAGAGTAGGAGACAGCCCAATCATTGGTGCCGGTCTTTATATCGATAATGAAATCGGGGGAGCCACTTGCACGGGTCTCGGAGAAACTGTTATTCGTTCATGCACTTCGTTCTTGGTTGTTGAACTTATGCGTCAAGGTGCTACAGCGCAGGAGGCCTGCGAAGAAGCCATTGCACGATTGAAATCGAACAATGCATTTATGACCGATGAATTTCAGGTAGGAGTTCTAGCGGTGGATAAGGCAGGCGATACAGGAGGATTCGGATTGCGCAGTGGGTTTACTTTTGCGTTGTGCAAAGACGGCAAGAACGAGATGCACACTGCAGGATCGTTGATTCGTTAATGCAGAATCTTGAAGATGAGTTCACGCATGATGTCGCCGTGCGACATGCTATTTCCTTTTAGTCCTTTCAATTGTTCATCTGCATCGCGGAAGTACTTAATGATACGTTCCGATTTTCCCGGGGAGTAATTTTTTTCGCCTTCTTTGAAATTCTGTTCGGCATAATAATTTACGCCCAAGGCTTTGTAGGCTTCGCCTTTGTTGG
>CALCNZ010000210.1 GCA_937897625.1 uncultured Flavobacteriales bacterium | reverse complement strand
CAATTTGGAATGGGACCTCGTAGATACTTTTTTGAAAAGTATGGAAATGGATCTTCACCAAGTGGAACACAACCAGAATTCTTACGAAACCTACATCCTCGGTTCTGCTGAAGTCGTTGGGTTAATGTGCTTGCATGTATTTGTAAACGGGAATCAAGCTGAATATGAAAAGCTAAAGCCTTCGGCTATGAAACTTGGAGCAGCTTTCCAAAAAATAAATTTTCTGCGCGATTTACACGCAGACTACAACGCTCTCGGCAGAGTTTATTTTCCGAATGTAGACATGACGCAATTCGATGAGACCACGAAAAAAGCTATTGAAACGGAAATAAAAGAAGACTTCAGACAAGCCTACATCGGAATCTTACAACTTCCGAAAGACGCGCGTTTCGGAGTGCTCATTGCTTTCAAGTACTACTACAAACTTTTCTTAAAAATTCAATCACTTCCGTGCGAGCGCATTTTAAAAGAGCGCATTCGCGTTGCGAATCCCAAGAAAATTGCTCTGCTCGCAAAAAGTTATCTTCAGCACAATTTAAATTTGCTGTAATGAAATTTCAGGCTTGGAAAAACGTGTTACTTACCCTTCTCCTGAGCGCGAGCTTGAGCTGCTTCGCTCAAGAAATTCAATGCCAAAAACTTTTTATTTCCGCGCAAAACGAACCCGCTAAACAAGAGTTTTACAATTATTGCGCGAACCTTTCAAACCGAAATAACACACAACAAGCCTATTTCGGAGTAGCCACTGCCATGTACGCAGAACTCGTATCCAATCCTGCTGATAAACTCAGCTATTTCAGCAAGGGGAAAGAGCTTCTTGAAAAGGCAATCGCAAATGACTATTGGAATGAAGAGCTGCGTTTCTTGCGCTACTCGGTACAAGACAAGGCGCCCTGGATGTTGCAGTATCATGACAAACTCGAAGAAGATTCCTATTACATTTATCAGTCGCTTTCTACAGGAAAAATGAATAAGACGAAAGCCTTCTGGAAAATAGTCATTCAATTTATGGTGCAAAGCAAAAACATAAGCGACGATTTAAGATCTAAATACAGCCAACTGTAATGGAGTATGTTATTCTAGTAGATGAGCAAGACAACACCATTGGAAAAATGGAAAAGCAGCAGGCACACCTAGAAGGCTTGTTGCATCGTGCATTTTCAATATTCATTTTTAATTCTGAAAAAAAATTACTTCTTCAAAAAAGAGCCTCTTCGAAATATCATTGTGGAGGCCTTTGGACGAATACTTGTTGCTCTCATCCGAGAGAAAACGAGGAAATTCTAGACGCAGCAATTAGAAGACTGCAAGAAGAAATGGGCATGCATTGTGAACTCACACCAATCTTTTCTTTCCTCTACAAAGCCGAATTAGAAAACGGGTTAACCGAACACGAATTCGATCACGTCTTCTTCGGTCAATCCAATCAAATTCCCGCCATAAACAAAGAGGAAGTTGACGATTTTCGTTACGTTGGAATGGAAGAACTTCAACTTGAAATAAAAGAATCACCACAAAACTTCACCCCTTGGTTCATCTTAGCATTGGACCGAGTAACTGAAATAAATGCGCTTCAATCATGATACTGAACATTGCATTAATCATCGCAACATTTCTTGTAATGGAAGGAATGGCTTGGCTTACACACAAATTCGTTATGCACGGATTTATGTGGTACTTCCACGAAGATCATCACCAACCTACCCCAGGATTCTTTGAAAAAAACGATGTGTTTTTTCTCATTTACGCCATTCCAAGTTGGCTGTTAATTATGTTCGGAATGATGAATGGAAACGATTTCAGAACCTTCATCGGTTTTGGAATATTGGCCTACGGCATCGGTTATTTCTTGGTTCATGAAGTGCTCATTCATCGACGTTTTCATTGGTTCGACAATACCGACAACATCTACTTTCGCGCCATTCGAAAGGCGCACAAGGTTCATCACAAGAATCAATTCAAAGAGGAAGGTGAATGCTTCGGAATGCTTATTGTGCCCATGAAATACTTCAAAGCTGAAGTTAAATTCAAACAAGCAAAGACCACCAAATGAATTCGAGCTACGCCTATTTACTCGTAGATCTTTTTTGTTTAGCCGGGCCTTTTTTTTTAAGCTTTCACAAAAGCGTGGCTTTTTACAAAAATTTCAAAGCTCTATCCATAGGCATTTTAGCCATGTTTGCAATCTATCTTCCCTGGGACATTCTTTTCACCCATTGGGGAATTTGGAATTTCAATTCAACCTATACACTCGCTCCCAGATGGTTCTTGCTTCCCATAGAGGAGTGGTTGTTTTTCATTGCCGTTCCTTTTGCATGCGTCTTCACCTTCGAATGTGTTCGCTATTTTAAAAAAACTGAGCCTTCAATTTACTTTGTGAAAATAGCAGCTCCCGCCCTAACCCTTGTTGCCGCCTTTTTGTGTGCTTATGCCGGTATAAAAGGCCTCTGGTATACCTTCAGCGCAACACTCTTATGCTCGCTGCTTTTACTCTTTCACTTAAGACGCAAAACGAATTACATCGGATACTTCTTGCTCGCTTGGTTCATTCTATTAATTCCTTTTTTCATTTCGAACGGAATTCTCACCGGCTTGCATTTCTATAAATACGACTTAATAAACACTTCCGAAGTAACTATTTCGGAAGCCATAGTTAGATATAACAACAACTTCAATCTAGGCATTCGAATTTGGAGTGTACCTGTAGAAGATTTTTTTTACGGACTGTCTATGGTGCTTTTAACGCTCACTCCGTATGAGTTTTTCCGATTGAAATGGAAATCTAAAATTTAACAATTACCGGATGGTGATCTGAAAAACCCGCCTCACTGGTTTTGTATTCAATCGCCTGTATTCCCTTGCTATGTAAAACATAATCAATACGCAGACCAAGCAGAGGTCCTCTATAAGTACTTCCTATTCCATTACCCGCATCTTGAAAACTATCCGCTAAAGATCGCGTCAATCGATTGTAAGTATATGAAATAGGCGTGTCGTTAAAGTCGCCTGTTAAAATTACTTTGAACTTGCAAGACTCGATATGCGCAGCTAACACATTCACTTGTTGCGATCGTTTCAACGAAGAACGATACAATTGAATAAACAGTGGCTTACTTTCATTTTGAATTTCATTCATGTCAATATTTTCATCGAATAGTTCCAATGACTTTTTCTTCAATCGAAAGCTTTGTAAATGTGCATTGTAGATGCGAACCGTATCACTTCCTACTAAAACATCTACATAAATACAGAAGTTATTTACTTCATTCTCAAAGGGCACTTGCCCGCGATTAACTACTGGATATTTCGAAAAAATAACTAACCCAAATCTACCCCCATCTGACAAAACATGCGTGGTGCGTTCATGCACAGCATAACCTGGTAGAATTTCGTTTCGTGCTTGCTCCGATAAAAAATCTCCTCCATTGGTATTCCAATAACACTCTTGCAAACAAAGTATGTTTGGTTTCACTTGTTGAATTTCTTTCAGAATAGCATCTCGATTTCTTTTGGAATTTTCACCGTCGTAATATCCCATGAGATGGGTATTGTGCGTCATGACTGTCATTCCTAACGCAGAAGATGACGACGAAGAGCTTGAATGAAAATTAAAAAAAGAAAACAAATCCGGAAGTGAAAATACCAAGCAAATTCCAAAAGCAATTAACCATTTCCATTCCTTTCGAAAGGCCATGACCAAAGCCGCAATTAAAAACAGAATCAACAAAGGCCAGAAGAACAAACCCAACACACTGAAGAACATAAACACACTTGGTGTGAAATGCGCCGAGATCGGA
>CALCNZ010000209.1 GCA_937897625.1 uncultured Flavobacteriales bacterium | reverse complement strand
TACATGATTGAAAACACGAAAGTTTGGAAGAATATTTATGCTGCGGCAAGTGGCGTTTTATTGTTAATTGCAATTGGACATCTAGCAACTGGTACATTTCCAGAACCTGCTGAAGGAGAAAAAGTGCTACCGGGCGAAGGAACATGGATTCCTGCTTTAACACTTATTTTCATTTTGCTTTCTGCGGTTTATCTGTTGGTAGCTTACAACAAAAAGTACAAGACGAAAAAAGAAGACGAAGAGGATTTGTGGAGCCGTGAGTTCTGGATGTTCCTTGGAACATTGGTTCTTTCACTCTCTGCAATACACATCACCTTTGTCACTTCCATTAATGTTTGGAATATTTTCTTAGTTCCCATGGAAGGACTTTTTAATTGGATGCACACATCGTTCAATTGGGAATTCGCAAAGTCTTTGGCTGAACATAATTTCTCTGCAGCTTCAGGCGACGATCGCTTCACGCAGTTTCATCAGGTTCAGGTTCCTTTAACCATTGTATTGCTTCTAATCATTGCCATTGGACAATGGTTGAAATACAAGAAAACAGAAACGAAAAAGTTCTTGAAATCATTGGTTCTCTCTTTCGCTGCAGCACTTATTCTTACAATTGCCTTCGTTGCATTTCAAGAAAAATATCCATTACCGTTGGGCATTCTATTCTTTGCAGGATTGTGGGCATTGTTTGCGAATGCAGAATATGCCCTTCGTGTTATAAAAGGAAAGTTAGACCACATTGGCGCTAGTGTTGCGCACATTGGTTTCGCTATGCTCTTATTGGGCGCTTTAATAAGCACGGGGAACAGTTATTTCATTTCACGAAATGTGAATGGAGACATTACCCAAGTGAACGAGGAATTCAAGAACAACGAAGATCTTCTCATTCTTCAAGGAGATACGTTACGCATGGGTGAATACTTCGTTTCATTCCGAAATAAATACAAAGAAGGTTCACACATTTATGCAGTAGTCGATTACTTCGAAGTTACCCCGGCAACCTACACCGAAGGAACCAAGGTTAAGATGAACGGAGATATTTTCCGTTGTAAGAAAGCTCACACCGCTTCAGACAATTTCTTAAAAGACTGGTCGGAAGATTCTTTGTGGACACTGGTGCCTGCGCCAACGCCTGATGAATTATTAACTTCATCAAATTGGAATTCAGGGAAAGCGGGAAAACTGCTCTTCACTCAACAACCTAGCGTCTTAATTAGTCCGAAAGGAAACAGCCGCGAACCAGATGTGCTTCACGGCATTGGTCAAGATTTATATTCTTATATCAAGTACATTGATATGGAAGAGAAAAAGGCCGAAGGAGAATTCAGTGAAGCGAAAACAGGCACCATTCAAGTGGGTGAACAAGTATTATTAACTGAATCCATTTCGTTGGTTCTTGACTCATTAACTGAAGTGAAGGACCTTCCTGCTAGCTTGCCTGCAGGAACCAAAGCGAAGAAAGGCATGTTATACTTGTCGGAAGGAAACAAGCGCGATTCTCTTGAAGTGATGAGCGTTTTGGTGAAAGACAGCCTCGCCTTCCCTGTTCCCGATGTGGAAAGCACTGTGTTCAATATGCGTTTTGCCATTCAAGAAACGAAAGGCGGAATTGATCTTTCCGTGAAAGAAGGCGGCAGCAACAAACGCGAAATGCTTATTCTATCTGCTGAAATCTTCCCCATGATAAACCTGCTTTGGTTGGGATGCCTGGTGATGGTTGTTGGAACGGTGTTAGCGATTCGACACAGATATAAACTGCATCGCAGATAACGGCGTAGCCGATGACCAGCGGAGCTGGATGACACAACACGTTGTGATGACGGCGAAGCCGATGAACAGCGGAGCTGGATGACACAACACGTTGTGATGACGGCGAAGCCGATGACCAGCGAAGCTGGATGACACAACACGTTGTGATGACGGCATTGCCGATGACCAGCGGAGCTGGATGACACAACACGTTGTGATGACGGCGTAGCCGATGACCAGCGGAGCTGGATGACGCTTCGCGATAGCATTCGTCGAAGACATTCGCCTGAAAGGCATTCGTGCTTAGCACATTCTAACCTTCCACAGAACTATCTGTTCAGTTTGGCTGACTTCTCACTTGGAAGGTTCTGAATATCCAAAATCATAAACGCATCAATAGCGTCATTGAATTTCCGATCGCGATTGAAAGCCAAGATTTTAGCATTTTGTGCGAGGTACTTTTTATACAAAATAGGCATGGTCTTGCCCATGGGTTCTATCTCTGCAAGAAGTTTATCGAACTTACGTATCTCTCCTTTTGCCGTTATAATAAGCGCCTTTCTATCTTCCTGACTAATCGTGTTTTTAATTTTTGTTCTCGGGCGAACCAACTTTGAAAGCTCGGGATCGCCGTAATTGGTTTGAACAAACTCAATAACCAACTCCTTTGAGAGGGTCTGGTAATCGTTGCTCATTGAAACGGGTCCTATGATATATTTCGTCTCGTTGAAGTTCGTTAATAATTGAATAATTCCTTCCCACAATAGAAACAACGGTAAACGCTGACGTTGGTATTCAACAGCTACAAAAGAGCGCCCCAACTCCATACTCATTTTTAAATACGGATTGAATTCATCTTTGAACTTGAAAAGTGTGTGTGTGTAAAATCCAAATTTTCCGTAAAACTCCATAATTTCAGCGCCACGACCAACTCGATAAGCTCCAGCAAGTTTGCTGTTCTCCTGATCCCAAAGCACCAGGTGATAGTAGTAATAATCGAATTCATCCAAGTCTCTTGAATTATTACTTCCCTCTCCAACATCTCGAAATGCAATCTCACGCTCACGTCCTATTTCCAATAATAAATTCGGGATGGAAGCTGCCTTCATGGCATAACATGAAAATGATCCATTGTCGAAGAGCTTCGAGTCTTCGTTGGCATCTATTTCAGCTTGAAGAATTTTAGGATCTATAGATGCCGCAATGTCTTTTATATCTTTAAACTTCTCGCGTAGGTTTTGAAACAATTTCTTCTTCACTTGAAGATCAGACCCCAAGGCATACACTTTGGCTCGCAAGAATCTTCCGAGTAACTCAACATCTGAAATCAATTGAATGTCATCGGCTGAAATAGCCTTACCTATTCGCATTTTAATTTCATCGCCTTCCTTCCGAAATAACTCTGAAGGCAAAGCCATGGTGCGCAATTGCGGATTAACTTTTCCCAACAAATGAAACATACGTGAATTTCTTCCATCGAAAAACACAGGAACAACGGGACATTCAGCGCGCTGAACCAGTTTCACAACTGAACGCTGCCATTTCTTATCTGAAACATTGCTCCACTTATTCTGAAAGGTGCTAACCTCCCCAGCGGGAAAAATAGCCAAGCATCCGCCATTGGCAATGTGCTCTATGCATCGCTTTAATCCACGCTCACTTTTAAGCTGAACTACATTTTTATCGAACGGATTTACACTAAAAAAGTACGATGAGATTTCTGGTATTTCTTCCAAAAGAAAATTGGCCATAACCTTCAAATCCGGACGACGCTTTTCAATTTGCTGAATTAAAGCTAAACCGTCAATGGCTCCAAACGGATGATTGCAAACAATAACACAACCTCCTGTTTCAGGAATGTGATTCAACTCTTGATCATTCAGCTGAACCGTGATTTGCAACTCTTGAAAAAACGATTCAATAAAAGCAGTCCCCGTGTTCGCTCTTATGCGGTCGTACAGTGCATTGATCTTATTGAGCTTCGTAACAGAACTGAGCAAAGACAAAAGCGGATTGTTTTTCTTCTTCTTTCCTAAAATGAGATCGGAAGAGCAC
>CALCNZ010000208.1 GCA_937897625.1 uncultured Flavobacteriales bacterium | reverse complement strand
AGCACTGCTGTCTAAACTGTGAACGAGGTTCGCTCCGTTTTTCAATGCGTACAACGAGAATCCGCCGCTGTAGCAAAACGTGTTCAACACTTTTTTTCCTGCGCTTAATTCGCCAAGCAATTTTCTGTTTTCGCGTTGGTCAATGAAGAAGCCCGTCTTTTGTCCTTTCTCCCAATCGATTTGAAATTGAATACCGTGCTCCAAGGCAATGTCGTTTCCTTTTTCACCGAACACATATTCGTTTTGTGCATTTGGAACACCTTTGATTTTCTCTCCACTCTTGTCGTAGATGGCTTTCAAGCCATCGCCCATCACCATTTTCAACGCGTTGGCAATTTCGCTTCTGTGCTGGTACATACCTGCGCCGTGAAATTGCATCACAGCGGTTTCACCATATACGTCAACAATAAGACCTGGGAAGCCATCGCCTTCCGCATTGATTAATCGGTAAAGCGTAGTTTGCTCGGTACTAACCATGGTCTTCTTGCGAAGCTCATAGGCACGTTGAATCTTCGTGTGCCAGATGTCAGTCGAGTACATTTCCTCACCGAATGAAAACATGCGAACCGCAATGCTACCTTCAGAGAAATGGCCGATTCCAATTTTTTCGTTTTTACGGGTGAAGACTTCCACCAATTGTCCTTCCTTCAACAATTCAGAAATGGCTTCAATGGCGCCAGAGAATATCCAAGGATGAAAACGTTTTGCGCTTTGCTCTTTCCCTTGCTTCAAATAGATTTTTGCTAACATGTGGCAAAACTACTCCGAAAACTTACTTGGTCGTGAAATACTTGTTTTCTTTTAGAATCAACCATCCTTCTGCCAATGCTTCTTGCACAAGTTCAATGACTTTTTCTTTGTTGAAGGGAACTGGCCATGCGTAGAGTTCTTCAAGCGTTTTTCCTTCCACACACTTTTGAAGAATTTCTTTGGTGGAAGGAAGAGATTGCTGACGTTGACACGAATCACATTTTCCGCAGGGCGCAACGTCTTCGCCGAAATAACGAAGGACGAATTGTTCGCGACAATGTTCTTGCGAAAGCAAGTTTTGCATCTGTAGAAGTTTCGCTTCATCAATACTTCTTCGCTCTTCGTACATACTTTCCGGAATGGAAATCTCTGTGGTTGCAACACGCGGTTTTGAATAGCTGTATTGCGAAGTGGAACTTGCTGGAAGGTATTCGATGATCTGAAGTTTGTGCAAATCGTTCAATGAAGTGAGCACTTCATTTTTCGAACGTTCATTCAACACACTGAGTTGATATTCCGAAATAGGAACAGCGAAGTCCCAGATGCTTCCGTACAAGCGGAAGAGTGAACGAAGAAAATCTTCGTACTTCGGATGTTCATCTACAAACGCGCGAAGCTCTTCTTTCGAAGCAATCACGCGAACGCGCGAACGGTGCAATCCGCGTGCAAGAATGGAAATGTATCCCGCGCGTTCGAGCAACAGCAGTGAAGCTGAGATAGTGTTCGCGTTGAGTTGACTTCGTTCTGCAATTTGATCGAGGTGCAACGCGAACAATTCGTTCATGCCTGAACCGATTGCAATGCGATGAATATTTGCGAGCGTCTGATAAACCGTTGCAATGTCTTCCTTCGGTGGATAGCGCAGCGCAATGTTTTTTTTCAATTGAACGAAATCGCTGTCGTTCCAGAGTGCTAGACCTATGGCAGGTTGCTCGTCGCGGCCCGCTCTTCCCACTTCCTGAAAATACGCTTCGGGTTGTGAAGGAATGTCGAAGTGAATCACGAAGCGCACATCGGGTTTGTCTATGCCCATTCCGAAGGCGTTCGTTGCTACAATGACTTGCACATCGTTGTTCTTCCATTTTTGAAAGGCGAGATCTTTTTTGTGAAGATCAAGACCCGCGTGATAGGGAAGGGCTTTGATGTTTTTTTCGTTCAGCAGAGTGGCCAGGTCTTCCGTTTTTTTGCGTGAGTTGCAGTAAACAATTCCAGCACCTTGAAGCACTTGCATGCGTTCAACGAGATCTTTTTCTTTTTGGGTTGAAAAGAGTGCGTTGTATCCGATGTTTTTCCGAGCGAAGCTCTTTTGAATAATCGTGCAATCGTTGTTGAAGATGAGGGTTGCAATGTCGCTCACCACTTGCGGAGTAGCGGTTGCTGTAACGGCCATTACCACTGGATCTCGAAGTTCTTGAATGAATTTCGGAATGGCTCTGTAGGCCGGACGAAAATCATGTCCCCATTGCGAAATGCAATGCGCTTCATCAATGGCTACGAACGAGATGTTCAGGTAGCGAATGCGTGCGATGAAGTTGTCGTTTTCCAAACGCTCTGGAGAGACGTAGAGGAATTTGTATTTTCTATTTGTGCAATCGTCGAGAATTTTATCGATCTCGAAATTGTTTAATTCAGAGGAAAGGTATGCAGCAGGAATTTCTTTTTGAATGAGGCTTTCCACCTGATCTTTCATGAGTGCGAGCAGGGGAGTAATGACAATGCATAGCCCTTTGTGACACAACGCAGGTACTTGAAAGCAGATGCTTTTTCCTCCGCCTGTGGGCAGCAGTGCAAACACATGTTCACCGTATGAAGCAGCATTCACGATTTCGCTTTGCTTGTCGCGAAACGCATCGTATCCCCAGTATTTTTTAAGAAGGTGGAGGGTTTTTGCTTGCATAATGAAGGGCTAAGTTACGGAATGTGGAAGCAAGAATGTCTGCGACGAATGTTCTCTGAACGAATGCCTCTGGCGAATGTCTTCGACGTTATTAATTTGAGAAACAACGCAGTTCTAACAACGCAGTTCCAACAACGCAGTTCCAATTACGCAGTAGGAATAAAACCGGAGGTTTTCCAATTACGAAGTTCCTATTACGCAGTTCAATGTTCAAGCGAAAAACTACTCAACTCCTTTCCAATTTGCTGTATTCCTTTTATGATTCGAAGCGCTTGTTCGGCCGAGAGAGGTTTAATGCCTCTGATGTATTGCGATAGTAATGTCGGATGCAGTCCAATTCTTTCAGCTAGAATTTTAGCATTGAGAATGCGGTAGTGAAGGAAGAATTCTGAAAATTGAATGTGGTACTGAACTTTTTTTCGAGGAGAATCTTCAAAATAGAGTTCTATCGCTTCATCGAGATTTCGTAGTAATTGGTTAATTGTTTTTCCAGTTGAGAAAATTGGGAGCTCATTGGAATAAGCTGAAAATCCCGTTCTTGTTTTTTCAATTTGAAAAATTATTTTTGAAGCTTTCATAATTGAGCGATTTTTTTAATTTTCAATTCAAGTCCTTTTCCCAATTCTTGACTGCCATGATTCGGGAAGATAATTATGTCAGGAATGGTGTCGTGTTTCAACTTGACATGCGAGCCTTTTTGTGAGACTTCTCTCCATCCATTCTTTTTCAAAAGCCTAAATAATTCTGAGCATTTCATTGAAGCAGATTTATACGGCACTACAAAAGTAAATAATTATTTACGTTGTCGCATCGGTTGTTTCAATAAATTTATATTGGCCTCGCCTCTTCTTATGCAAACGCATATGGGAATAAACATTGGAGAAGGCTATCAGCGTCAGGATTGAAGGGGTGTTGAGATAAAATATGAATCATCTTCGATGATCAATCTGACTTTGTCAGATCAATTCTTCGAATCAATCGCTTTCCGATCAGTCGTTCCGATTTCACCGAAGGTTTGATCACGAAGTGATTGATTCGAAGAATTGATCCGAAGGATTAAGAGTGTTTTCTCGGCGAATAAACCGCCGGCTCTTCCAAGAACTGAGAAGGTTTTTCTATTTCTGGAAGTACGGTGTAAACCTGTGCGTCCATGGCTGCAGCAAGTTTAGCGAGTGTGAGGATTTGCGGATTTGATTTACCGTTTTCAATTACCGATAAATTCGGAACATCCATACCTACTTTGTAGGCGAGATCTGCCTGCGACATTTTCAATTTCTTGCGCTTGGCTCGTATGTTCTTTCCAAGTTGTTCAAGGTATTCTTTGTCGTTCTTCGGCATGCAGCGAAGGAACTTGGATAACCAAAAAATAATGTTATGTATATACATAACTTACGATTTTTGGTTTATGTTTGTTAAATGTTAAACTGAATTAAAAATTTCGAACAAAACCAAAACTTTAATTTTATGAAAATCAAATCAATTCTAATTTTTGCATCAGCAGTGCTATTGCTCAGTTCATGCCGTCATATTTATTCTTCAACGTTATCATCTGTCGAGGATAATTATGGAATTAACCAAGAAACCAAATTCGAATATCTTGGAACCATGGGATTAGCAATGGCACCGAATGT
>CALCNZ010000207.1 GCA_937897625.1 uncultured Flavobacteriales bacterium | reverse complement strand
AATGAGTACATCTGAATCTAAAAACAAATAAATCATCCTTATCAAAATTTATTTTGACTGCTCAAGCTTTTGCATTTTAATCTTCTTAATCTCTTCCTTGTAATCAACACCCCGTGGTATTTGTCCTTTAACCAAAGATCTAATTTCATCCAATTCAGAAATGGGATGGACATAACCTGATTCACGCTCATTGACCAACTCTTGAAAAAACTCTTCCACCAAATAAGACAGACTTTTTCCTTTGAAACTAGCGTATTCCTTAGCTTTCTCTATGAGCACTGAATCAATAGAAAGGGTGAGCTTAGGACGAATAGACTCTGTTTTCTTTTGCTTTTTCATAAATCAAAAATACGTATTTTTATTTTAAAATCATACGTATGATTAATCTACGTCCCACAAAAAGTTTTAAAACTCAAATCATATTTCGGATTGAAGGCTGAAAAAACATCTTCTCCTTGAAACGTTTTGTATGGATCTTTCAAGCGATTTAAATACTCATTTAAAAGTTTCCAGTTGTCATTGTCAACTGCTTCACTTAAAACATGCTCTACCCATTCGTTACGCGGAATAACCACAGGATTGACTTGCTCACTTTCAATTTTATTGAAATCGTTTCGTTGGGCTAACCACAAATCAAACCTTGGGCTGTTCACTAAATAAACTTCAACCACTTCTTTACCTTCCAAAAACAAAAATGAATTCGTGTAATCGGAATGCGTTTCTTCCATGATAGAAAGTAATTCTTCCACCCACTCTCTTCCTTCTTGGGTATTGATTTCAACGCCCAACTTCTCGCCCATCATTTTGTAATAGGCATTTCCAAATTGGGAAGGAAATGCTTCAATGACTTCCACTGCCATTTCCTTGGCGACATTCTGATTCTCGTGAATCAATGGCAATAAACTGTTCGCGAACACCCAAAGGTTCCATTGCGCAATTCCGGGCTGACTGCCAAAAGCGTAACGTCCTTGCGTATCAATGGAACTAAAAACCGTTTTCGGATTGTACACGTTCATGAATGCGCAAGGACCGTAGTCAATCGTCTCCCCTGCTATACACATGTTATCGGTATTCATGACTCCGTGAATAAATCCAACGCGCATCCAATTCACCACCAAGTCTATTTGAACACGAACAACTTCTTTCAACAAAGACAAATACGAATTTTCTGTTTGAAGCAGTTGCGTGTAATGTCGCGCAATGGCATAGTCGGCCAATGCTTTAATATCCGTTTCGTTTTCCAACAGCTTTGTATATTCAAACGTTCCTACTCTCAAATGACTCGAGGCCATTCGCGCCAACAAACCTCCCTTTTCCATTCCATTTCGATAAATGGAATCGCCCGTTTCTGCAACAGCCAAAGTTCTTGTGGTGGGAATATTCAAGGCGTGAATAGCCTCACTCATGATTGCCTCGCGCAGCATGGCCTTCAGCGTTGCACGTCCATCTCCTCTGCGTGAGAAAGGCGTTGCTCCACTTCCCTTCAAATGAACATCGTAACGTTTTCCTTCCAAGGATTTCCATTCATCTATCAAACACGCTCTTCCATCGCCGAGCATATTGAAATGCCCAAACTGATGTCCTGCATAAGCCATAGCCAATGTCTCTTTCGGCCACTTCGCCTTTCCAGATATAAAAGATTCGAATGCTTCTTGCGTGAAGGCATTTTCAAACGAATGGATCAAGCCTTCATTCCAAAAAACACAACGCGCCGATTCGAATACATCCGGTTGAACCAACGCATAAAACGATTCTGGCAATTTCGAATAATTCAATTTCATGCTAACGTAGGTTTCAAAGCTTCCAATAAAAACTCAACCACCTTCTTCCGCGGATAATCTTGAAGAGTGGTCAACTGCACCAAACGCATTGGAACGGGCGGTGCAAACTCACGAACATTTGCGCGTTGCTTCGTCGAAAGAAATTGAATGGATGCTGCCGGTAGCAATGTAATTCCTCCATTCTCGTCAACCAATCTAATCAATGTTTGAAGACTCCCCGCATCGTAGGTCACCTTCGATTTTTTCTTTTTCTTGAAACTACACACCTCTAATGCTTGTTCACGAAAGCAATGCTCTTCAGACAAAAACCAAAGATTTTCAGAAGTGATGTGTTTCGACTGAATGAACTTGCGCTTCGGCATTTTCTCTAACGGAGAAACGTAAGCCACAAATTCTTCCTCGTAAACAGGATAAGACGCAAAGACTTGAGCATC
>CALCNZ010000206.1 GCA_937897625.1 uncultured Flavobacteriales bacterium | reverse complement strand
TCCAATCTGCCAAAGAGTATACGAAAGTTGAAATGGGTTCTTCAACCTCCAATTCCACTTCGTAGAGTTTATGACGAATATTCTGCTCTTCCTTAAATGATACAAAAGGTTTGTCGAGAAGAACCAAAATATCCCAATCGGATTCTGTGGTTTCTGTACCACGAGCCCTTGAGCCAAACAAAATAATTTTAGCTCCCACAACCTCCCTGGCGATGGTCTCTTTAATTTTTTGTATGATGCTCTCTTTGTTCATATTGTAAAGGTAAATAAATATCATTTGAAATCCGAGAGCCAAGATCAACTCATTCTTCTAATTCGAGTTGACTTCAATTTGTAGCCAACTGATTCAAACTGTGACAAATCATCACGGTTTCATTTCCTTCTTCTCAATCCCTACTACCTCGGGACAATTTGTCCCTATGTATTTTTTCAATTGTCGAGAATTTGTCGACATTTCAACTTTAACCAACACAAAAAAAAGGTTTTGAACAGGCCAAATACAAAATTATGGCGTTTTATAGTCTTTCAAATACAAAATAATGGAAAACCGCAGGTTTTATTCTTACTACGTAATTCCTACTACGTAATTGGAAAACCTCCGGTTTTATTCCTACTACGTAATTCCTACTAAGTAATTGGAAAATCGAAGATTTTATTCCTCCCGATAGCTATCGGGATGCGTAATGGGAACTGCGTTGCACTTTTTCCGCTTTAATGTCTTAAATACCACACGTTATGTAACTATTTACACTATAATGACTGAATTACCATACATATAAACTTTTATTTCGTATATTTACCAAACAAATAAAGGTTTCATGGAAAGCAACGCTAGATATAAAAACTGGAACGCCATGAGCGATCAGGCGTTGGCCGAATTCATTGGTCAATTCATTCGAGGCAAACGAATGGAACAAAACATTACCCAAGCACAACTGGCAAAAGATGCTGGTATTAGTCGCTCTACATTAGTGTTGCTCGAAAAAGGAGAAACGGCTTCGTTAGGAACACTGCTGCAAGTGCTTCGCATACTGAATCAATTGCACGTGTTGGCATCCTTTGAAATAACTCCTGTGATAAGCCCACTTCTCTTAGCGAAAGAAGAAATGAAAAAACGTCAACGCGTTCGCACAAAACCTTCTTCACAACAACCTAAAACCGATTGGTAAGCATGAATGCCGCTTATGTAAAAATATGGGGACAGCTGGTCGGGGCTATCGCTTGGAATGAAGAGCTGCGACTTGCAACGTTCGAATACGACCACAATTTCAAACGGTTGGAATGGGATCTTTCGCCGTTGAAAATGCCTGTTCAATCGACCACACGAATCTTTCAATTCCCCGAACTACGCGCTGCAGCGTTGTCTGAATTCGATACGTTTAAAGGTCTACCCGGAATGCTCGCCGATGTGCTCCCCGATAAATACGGAAGCCAACTGATTAACGCGTGGTTATCTGCAAACGGACGTCCGCAAAACAGCTTGAATCCGGTTGAAATGCTCTGCTTCATAGGCACACGCGGCATGGGCGCTTTAGAATTCGAACCCGCACAATTAACCGAAAACAAACGAGCCTTTCAGATTGAGCTGGAATCTTTGGTTGAAACCGCAAAGCATGTGCTGAACGAGAAATCGAAATTTCAATCCAAACTAAAAAGCAACGATCTTCAGTCGATGCAAGACATTTTGCGCATAGGCACGTCGGCAGGTGGTGCACGCCCGAAAGCTGTTATTGCCTATAACCAAAAGACAGGCGAGGTTCGTTCTGGACAAACCAAGGCGCCCAAGGGATTTGAGCATTGGCTCATTAAACTCGACGGCGTGAGCGATGTTCAATTGGGAAAATCGAAAGGGTACGGAAGAGTTGAGATGGCCTATTACAACATGGCAACAGACTGCGGCATTCACATGATGCCTTGCCTCTTGTTGGAAGAAAACGGAAGAGCTCATTTTCTAACGAAGCGTTTCGATCGCGAGGGCAGCGAAGTGAAGCACCATGTTCAGACTTTTTGCGCCATGAATCATTTCGACTTCAACGAGATGAACAGCTTCAGTTACGAGCAACTCTTTCAGACCATGCGCGAATTGCGATTGTCGTATGCTGAAGCCGAGCAAATGTTCCGAAGAATGGTCTTCAATGTCTTGGCTCGCAATTGCGACGACCACACAAAGAACTTCGCCTTTCTCTTGAAGCAAGGCGGCACCTGGGAATTAGCTCCCGCCTACGACATCTGTCATGCCTATGCCCCGAATCACCAATGGGTCAGCCAGCACGCCTTAAGCATCAACGGTAAACGCACTGCAATTACGCGCAAAGATTTACTTGTTGTTGGTGAATCTATCCGATGTAAAAACGCCTCTCAGATTATCGACCAGATTCAAGAAGTAGTTCAGCTATGGCCAACATATGCGAAGGCTGTTGGCGTTTCTCCGAAATTGAGAGATGCGATTTATAAGACGTTGGAACCTTGAACTTCGTTATTCCTACTTCGTAATTCCTATTGCATAATTCCTACTACGCAATTGGAAAATCGAAGATTTTATTCCTACGATGTAATTGGAAAATCGAAGATTTTATTCCTCCCGATAGCTATCGGGATCGTAATTGGAACTACGTTATTCCTACCACGCAATTAAAATCAGTCGAAGACATTCGCGAAGCATTCCTCGAAGAGATTCGTGGCTTTGCCACATTCGTGCTTGCACATCCGTTGCTCCGCAACAGAATAGAACCGTAATTAATCATTTTATTTCGAAATTTAAATTAAACGTGCTGGTGTATTTTCGAAACAAATAATTCAATTATGAAACTTCATTTTGCCAGTGCTCTTTTGTTCTGCCTTGTTGCGACAAGTGTATGCGGACAGACATTACCGAACTTTTCAACCCTGAACACAAACAATGTCAAAGTTGTGGTTTCGGCAAATGGTGTCATTGGTTATCACCCTTCGTTGGAAAAAGGAAGCTGGATGCCCGCTACCGATTCTGCAGGAACCATCTTCGCTGCAAGCCCGTGGATTAGCGGGACAAACGCGCAAGGCGAACTGCTCATTACAACCCAATACTTCGGCTCAGAAGCACACTCTTGGTTCTACGGTCCACTTACCCAAAACACAACCGCAGACTCGACCTACAGCGAAACGTTCAACCACGTCTGGAACATTAAACAAGATGAAATAAATACACACGTGGCCTACTTCCAATCGCTACAGGACGGCACTACTGCGACACTCTTTCCAAACGGTTATACCATTCCGGCCGACTTCCTGTCTTGGCCCGCACACGGAGATGTATCGCTCGGATATGACTTCAACCTTGCGCCTTTCCACGATTACAACAGCGATGGCATCTTCAATCCGCAAGACGGAGACTATCCGACCATATGTGGAGATGAGTGCCTCTTTCTAATCATTAACGACATTGGAAACGTTACCATTCCGAAAATGGGAAATCAGGTGGAGATGTGGATCTACGCTTTCGACACGCCAAACATTCCCGCCGTGAACAATACCTTCTTCACGAAATTCAAATTCACCAACAGATCAAATCAAACCTATTACAACACGCGCATTTCACAAATGAATGACCTCGATATTGGAAATGCATTCAACGACTACAGTGGCACAGACGTAGCCTACGGTGCTGTGTATGCCTACACTGGCGCTGCAACTGATTACTCACTGTCAGGTGCTCCTTCCTATGGAGATGTTCCCACCATGGAAAGCATGCTTCTGCTGCGCGGACCGTTGCTCGATGCCGATCTAATAGACAACGCCAATTATACCAACGTGCTTGCCGAAGCGTTGAACAGTTACGGTGAAAGAGGATTTGGATTCGGCGACGGAATAATAGACAACGAACGTTCTGGTCTAGCCGGAAGCGTGAATTACTTGAACAGTTCGAATCCCGTCTTGGGAGAACCCAGCGGGAGCTACCCGACAGGATACTACAACCTTATGCTTGGAAAACACATCGATGGTTCAGATGTTCTTCATCCAACCACCGGAAACCCCGTATCCTATTGGGCTCCGAGCTCTTCAGATATGTATAACGAAATAGTACCGGCTGCAGAACAATTCACGCACAGCGATAACGGCCTTCCTCCAAACGACATGCGTCAGGTTGGAACCACCCTCCCCTTCACCTACGAACCAGGCGAAAGCAATTTCCTTGATTTAGCCTATGTTTTCGCGCAAAGCGAAATAGGTTCTGGTACTTCAGTTGAAACCGTAAATGTGACATTCCTGAATACCGTGAAGCATTTCTTCAACGAAAACTTAGCCGACTGTCAAGTCCTTGAAATGCCAACGAATATTGAAAATCTTTCGCCCTCTTCTTCCCTTTCCATTTACCCGAATCCCGCTTCCAACCAACTGAACATTACTGTATCCGAAGCACTCCTGGGCGAAAACTATTCGTTGTACAACAGCGTTGGGCAATTGATTCTGACGAATAAAATTCAATCTACACAAACGACTTTAGATGTTTCTAACCTTGCGCAAGGCACGTATACCGTTGTTTTGAAAGGCGCGAGGAAGGTGGTGGTGGTGGAATAACTGCGTTGTGGGAACTGCGTTTCCCGATAGCTATCGGGAGGAACTACGTTGTTTGAACTTCGTTATTCCTACTGCGTAATTCCTATTGTATAATTCCTACTACGTAATTGGAAAACCTTCGGTTTTATTCCTCCCGATAGCTATCGGGATCGTAATTCCTATTACATAATTGGAACTTCGTAATTCCTACTACGTAATTATAATCAGTCGAAGACATTCGCGAAGCATTCCTCGAAGAGATTCGTTACTTCGTGACATTCGTGGCTATGCCACATTAGTGGCTGCGCCACATTACTTCTGTCTAAAATACAACCTCACCGGCACCCCCGTTAATCGGAAATTCTCGCGAAGCTTGTTTTCGAGGAAGCGTTGGTAAGATGAAACAACGTTTTGAGGGGTGTTGCAGAAAAATGCAATGGCCGGACTCTTCGTTGGAAGCTGCGTAATGTATTTAATCTTCACTTCCTTGCCCTTCACAACCGGTGGCGGATAAGCTTGGATAATAGGAAGCATAATGTCGTTCAACTTCGAAGTAGAGAAATGCTGCAAGCGATTCTCATACACTTCCATGGCGGCTTCTAACGCTTTCAAAATACGCTGCTTGGTAATGTTTGAGGTGAAGATAATCGGAACGTCGGTGAAGGGAGCAATGCGCTTCTTAATCTCTTCGGTCATGACATCTACACTCTTGTGGTCCTTCTCTACCATGTCCCACTTGTTCACCAAAATTACAATTCCTCTGTTAGCCTCGGTAATCTCACCAAAGATGGTTAAGTCTTGCTTGGTAATTCCTTCCACCGCATCGATCAACAACATGCACACATCGGCGTTGCGAATAGACTTAATGGTACGAATGGCACTGAAGAATTCAATGTCGTCTTCAATCTGCTTGCGCTTGCGCAATCCAGCCGTGTCAATCAACATCAATTCTTTGTTGAAGGCCTTGAAGTGCGTGTGCACCGCGTCGCGCGTGGTTCCCGCCACATCGGAAACAATACTTCTGTCGTTGCCCAACAAGGTGTTCAACAACGAAGATTTTCCTACGTTCGGTCTTCCTACAATGGCAATCTTTGGAAGATCGGGTAATTCAGACTCATCAATCTCAGGCATATCCTGAAGCAACTCGTCGAGCAAGTCTCCTGATCCGTATCCGTTGTTCGCACTAATGCTAAACAACTTCTCACCGAATCCCAATGCATAGAATTCAGTGGCTAAAATTTCTTTGTCTGATGTATCTACTTTGTTACAAACCAAAAGAACGGGTTTGTTCGAGCGACGCAACATGTCTGCAATTTCTTCGTCCCACTCGGTCATTCCTTCCTTCGCATCTACCATGAATAAAATGCGATCTGCTTCAGCAATAGCCAAGCGAACCTGACTATTTATATCTTGTTCGAATGCGTCGTCGCTATTCGTAACTACTCCACCGGTATCTACAACAATAAATTCTTTTCCACCCCATTGACCTGTTCCGTACTTACGGTCACGTGTAACACCTGCTGTTGGTTCTACAATAGCGTCTGATGTTTCAGTAAGACGATTAAATAACGTTGACTTCCCTACATTCGGTCTACCTACAATAACAATAGTATAACTCATGCGGCAA
>CALCNZ010000205.1 GCA_937897625.1 uncultured Flavobacteriales bacterium | reverse complement strand
CAAAGAATGTCTTTGGAAATTTTAAGTTTGTTGCAAGAAATGTTCAGAACGATAAATTGAATAATGTATCGAACAAAAACAACACCCCCTAAAACGCCTAACAATAATGGGTTTGGATAAAGAATGGCCAAGGCAATTGCGGCAATCCAAAGGATAAAATAAGTCATCGGCCAAAGCATCAAAGAGAATTTCACACTGCCTTTGTACAAAGGTGCCGTTGTGAAGTGTCTTTTCTTTTGGAACGACCACTTAGCAAAAGTTTTATGAGGTTCCGATATGGTTTGAGCTTCGTAATGAAAAACATTCTGCGTGTTGCGCGCTGTGGATGCTTCTTTCACAAACAAATCATCATCTCCCGATGCCAACTTATAATGCGTGCGGAATCCACCAATCCTAAAAAACGCAGTTTTTGTGTAGCACAGGTTTCTTCCAACTCCCATATAAGGTCTTCCTGTTTTTGCAAATCCCAAGTAATTTAACCCTGTGATAAATGCATCGAAGCGAATTAGCTTATTCAAATAGCCTGGGTATTTTTTATAACCGCTAAATCCCAAAGAAATTTCTTTTCTCTCACCTACCCCTTTGGTCATTTCAGTGATCCAATGACTGCTGGTTGGTCTGCAATCGGCATCAGTGAGCAAAACAACGTCGTACATCGCAGCTTTAATTCCCAGGGTCAAAGCGAACTTCTTCCCCTGCATCATTTGCTTGTCTTCGTTGATTTCAATGATGTGCATGCTCGGATATGAAACTTGCAAAGCCTTTAAAATATCAGCGGTATCATCCCAACTACTGTCATTTACAACAATGAGTTGAAACTTGTGAAATTCTTGTTCCATAATTACTGGAATCAACTCCATTAGATTGGCCTCTTCATTTCTAGCGCAAACAATAACCGAGACGCCATCAGGAGAATCTCCATCTCCCTTCTTACCCTTCGTGGCCGATAAGAAATATTTCAAGTTGTAATAAACCTGAACAAGAAATGCCACAGCTACCAGAGCCAACAGCGTTAATTCAACAGTAGAGAATTTCCAGATCCAGATTGCAAATGTTTTTTCCATGAGTCCTGCGAAATTACTCTGCGCTTGGGTATGCAGCAATAAAAAAGGCCGGTTGCCCGGCCCTTTTTATTCACAAATAGTTCAATGGTTTATTATTTTTCGAGCAACAAAAGACGTTTGGTTAATGGAAGTGAATCTACTTTTCCGGCAGAAACTAACTTCACGATGTAATATCCGTTGGCCAATGATGAAGTATCTACTTTAACATTTGCACTTAATGTTTTTGTTGAAACAACCACATTTCCTGCAACGTCTACGATGAATAATGAAGAGTTAGCCAATGCGCCAATCAATTGAATCTCATTCTGAGCTGGGTTCGGATAAAGCGTAATCGCTGTTTCAGTCATACTTTCAACACCATTTCCAGTTAAACAGAAATTAGTGGTCTCAGAAGTTGTAAACGTTCCACCTGCTGCAAGTGAAGTCCCAGCAGCATCAGAAACAGCATAAGTTCCATTTCCAAATGAGCAACAAATACCATCGCCGTATACATCGTTAATTACGAAATCGTAACAACCTGGAGCAAGACAAACCGACTCGCTGATAGATGTGCTACCGGCTGGATATACTCCGTTTGAAGAAGTAATTACTGTTCCGTTTTGTTGAATTTCCCAAGAAGTTTCTTCAGAATATTGATCGAAGGTAATGTCTACAGTTATGTTAACCGTTGGACCTACAACGGCATTGCATGAAATTGAAACAGAGTTATTGTTTGCGTTTTCGTCAGTTGATCCATTTGGATTTACAACAGTCACTGCAATCGTGTTTGCTCCGTTAATAAGCGTAATTGCCGGAAGATTTACGTCTGCAGATGCGTACTGCGCAATTGACCCAGTCCAGTTAATGGTTTGAATAGACCCTCCATTAACAGTGTATTGAATTGTGCAAGATGTCAAGGTTGTTGCACCATTGTTCATTAAAGAAAAGACAGGCGAAACAGAAGATCCGCAAATATTTGAAGGAACACCGGTAATGCTTGCCGCTGACGCGTCTAATTGGGCAACTACTGCTCCCGTTGGATATCCATCTACAATAAGATTTCCTGTGTTAGCAGGATCTAACCAATCTTTCAGGCGCGTTGCTGCTGTTGTACCCGTGTTCCAGCTCACACCGAAACGTCCGTATGAATCGCCTTGACCGTTTTCAACCGATCCATTACAAGCTGAACCACCTCCGAACAACTGTCCAATGATTCTGTGATTTTGATCGAATAACGGAGATCCTGAAGAACCTGGTTCTGTAATTCCATTGTCCCATTGCAATACGTTCCAAACTGTAGCAACGGGGTTTCCCCATGTGCCTTGAGTAAGTGCGTTGTTCTCGAATGAAATTTTCTTTAAGTCACCTGATGGGTGGTGAATTCCTGTAGCCGATGTAACCGTTGCTGCATCTGAAGCATCCCAACCCGCATATTGCACGTTGTAGCTTGCTGGTGGTGTAGAGCTCAATTGAACCAAGCAGAAATCACTGCCAGCATTCTTAGCTTTAAGTGTACAACCCGAAATAGTTTGATTGGTTGGACCAGTAGTTCCTGTGCATCCCGCTGTTTCGTGGTTAAACACAAACACCCAACTTGGTGTAGCTCCAGCAGAATAGCAGTGATTTGCAGTCAGAAAATAGGGTGTGCCATCGTTAGCCGTGTTGTTAACCAATGCACCTGTGCAGCTCGCAGAACCGCCGCTAAGAATTAAAGCAACCGCCTTTTTCTCTACTTGCCAAGGAGCACCTTCTGGACAATTGATGTTGTTGTTGCAAGCACCGCTTGTTCCATAAGGACCACGTTCTGCATCAAATTCAGCAAAGTGATTCATTAAGACTGGACGGTAGCCATGAACAACCATTGAGATAACAAAAGAGACTTGGTGTTTTACATTGTTGTTCGCCTGAACTTCAACAACTATTTTATCGTGTTGCAAAATTGAAGTTGCCAATGTGCGATACTCTTGATTGTTCTTGTGATTGAAAGAACCCAGGAACTCTTCACGATCTGCAGACCAGATAAACATTTCAGCTCCTTTTGGAAGATAAAAATCTTCTAAAATCAAATTGATCGTTCTTGCTCCGGCGCATTCAATTCCAAACTGCCAAATGCTTTTGTTGTTTTCGATTGCTCTCCATGAAGCTTGATTCAAACCAAAATAAGTTTCATGCTCAAAACCAAAGCGATAAGGAGCTTCTTTATATTGATCCACAACCGCATCTTCTGCAGCTAACGCCTGCATATCTATAGCTGGCATGGTCGTGAATGAAATTTGAGAACTTACATGCTTGTCTTCCCAATTGTATGGAAAACCGCCGAAAGAAACTTGCGCCATCGCCGCGAAAGCAAACGAAAAAGCAAAAACGGAAAGTATTTTTTTCATCATAAATTTTTGGTTTCAAACGTGAAGATAATTCAATCTGCTTAAAACCTGAGAACAAAAATCCCACATCAATTGAAATCCTTACTCCTGAGGAGCAACGAGTATTTTCCCTTCAACATTTCCATTTAAAATAACAACTACATTATTTGGGGTGTTCAAAAACAACTTACGTAAATCTATTGCGACTTCTTTTTCAATTCTTTCGCGACAAGCATCGTCGTTGTTGACATGCGTGAGACTAACGTTTACCTGAGGTGGCAAACTTTTCATATATCGTTCATCCCAAGAGGCCTCGAAAAAATGTTCATTGCACCCCCCAGAATAAGCAACCTTCACGATTAAAAACCCGCCATCTTGATGCAATTCTAAAATTTCAAAATCATTTGATTTCCCCTTGAAGTTAGTCTCTGAAGGCAATTGTATTGGCAGAATATTTTCAATGCTCGGAAAGTCTTTCAAGGGTATGACCACAACGTCCTTTTTCCTGTTGCAAGAGAATAGCACAAGCAGACAAAGAGCTTTCGTTAAAATGATTAAGTGCTTTTTCATAATGGATTGGAATTTAATTCAGTTAAACGATCTTCTAACGCCTTCATTTCATCTCTGAATTGGGCAGCTTCCATGAATTCCAAATTCTCTGCCGCCTTTTCCATTTTTCGTTTGGCTGCTGAAATGGCCTTGTGAATTTCCTTTTCGCCCCAATTAGCCATAACCGGATCAGCGGCAATGGATGGCCGAGAAAAATCTCCTTCCGAATAAACGCGCGGCTTCATTTCAAGAATGTCGCTCGCCAGACGCAAGATCGAAGTTTTGTGCTTTACAATCTGAGTTGGTTCAATGCCATTGAGCGTATTAAATTCAATTTGCTTTTGTCTTCTTCGCTCTGTTTCGTCTATGGTTTGCGCCATGCTTCCTGTGATTTTATCGGCATACAAAATTACCCTTCCGTGCACATTCCGCGCAGCACGTCCTGCCGTTTGAGTCAAAGACCTTCTGTTCCTTAAGAACCCTTCTTTATCGGCATCTAAAATGGCCACCAAGCTCACTTCTGGAAGGTCTAACCCTTCTCTTAAAAGATTCACACCAATGAGAACATCTATCTCTCCTTCTCTCAACTGGCCCAAAATATTTATTCGTTCCAAGGTATCCACTTCACTGTGAATGTACCTGCACTTCACATTCATTCGTTCCAGATATTTATGAAGTTCTTCAGCCATGCGCTTGGTAAGGGTGGTAACCAAAACACGCTCATTCGCCTCAATGGTTTTCTGAATTTCATTCATTAAATCATCTACTTGATTCAAGGAAGGACGCACTTCAATGGGCGGATCAAGCAATCCAGTCGGACGAACGACTTGTTCAATCACAACACCTTCTGTCTTCCGTAATTCGAAATCGGCGGGCGTTGCGGATACGAAGATGACTTGGTTTTGAATTGACTCAAATTCATCAAAAGTCAATGGACGATTGTCCATGGCTGAAATTAATCGGAACCCGTGTTCAATCAAGTTTACTTTTCGCGAACGATCTCCTCCAAACATAGCACCTACCTGCGGCACAGAAACATGGCTTTCATCAATAACCATTAAAAAATCATTCGGGAAATAGTCCAACAAACAGAACGGGCGCTCTCCTGCTTTTCGTCTATCGAAATAGCGTGAATAGTTTTCAATTCCTGAGCAATAACCGAGCTCCTTCATCATTTCAATGTCATAGTTCACGCGCTCTTCCAGGCGTTTAGCCTCAAGAGTTTTTCCCTCCTTATTGAAATTCGCTGTTTGAACCACCATGTCTTGCTGAATTTGCCAGATCGCGTCGTGCAAGGTTTCTTTGGATGTTACAAACAAGTTTGCAGGAAAAATAGTTGTTTGATCGAATGAAGTAGAAGTCTTCCCTAAGACTGGATCCAACATTTTAATGCTTTCTATTTCATTCCCGAAAAACACTACTCGCAAAGCATAATCGGCGTAGGCCAGGAAGATATCTACTGTATCTCCTTTCACACGAAACATTCCGCGTTCTAGCTCTGCATTGGTTCGACTGTATAAAGACTCAACCAATTTATATAAAAACGATTGTCGGCTTAATTTCATTCCAACATGAATCGGAATTATACTCTTATGAAATTCCTGCGGATTTCCAATTCCGTAAATACATGAAATACTCGCAACCACAATAACATCTCGCCTTCCGCTAAGAAGCGCACTTGTGGCGGCCAAACGAAGTTTTTCGATTTCCTTGTTAATACTTAAATCTTTTTCAATGTAAGTATTGGTAACTGGCAGGTAGGCCTCTGGCTGATAATAATCGTAGTAACTCACAAAATATTCCACCAAGTTCTCGGGAAAGAACTGCTTAAACTCTGAATACAATTGCGCGGCTAAAGTCTTATTGTGACTAAGAATAAGCGTTGGGCGTTGCGTTTGTGCAATCACATTAGCAATGGTAAACGTCTTACCACTTCCGGTAACACCAAGCAATGTCTGATACTTTTCATTGTCATTCAGCCCCTTCACCAAATCGTGAATAGCCGTGGGCTGATCACCACCGGGCGTGAAATCTGTTATCAATTTGAATTGCATGCGAGCGAATTTAGATTAGAAAAACTGAGGTACAAAAAAAGGCCCAAAATCGGGCCTTTTCAAGAATAACTTATATGCTATTTATTCGCCTACAACTTCGAAGTTGAACGTAGCACTTACCTCTTTGTGTAATTTAACACGAGCA
>CALCNZ010000204.1 GCA_937897625.1 uncultured Flavobacteriales bacterium | reverse complement strand
AGGAATATAGCTGTCGTTCCAAGGGTCTAAAATTTTATCGGAATAAATATCAGCTACGCGCATACCCTCCATATCAATATAGTACTGAAAGCGATACTCAACACCTGGATTTAAATTCGGAATATCCAACCAATAAGTATTTCCATCAGGTGTGCGGTTCATTAAATATGTCAAATCCAATTGCCAATTGTTAAAATCACCAATGACAAAAACAAAGTTTTTATTCGGAGCATACAATTGAAGACGAACTCCCGTGCTAGAGGTCTGATTAACACCGTCAATCGTTCCCGCTGGCGCAGAAGCAATTGTAATCGGAGGTAATATTATAACAACTTTCTCATCTGTAATTGTTGTAGCTCCGTTTACAGCAGACATGGTTATGTGGTATTCGCCTGAAACATTCTGACTGAAATTGTAATTTAAAGAAGTAACACCAGTGCCCGATGCAACTTGATTTCCATTTACGGAAATGGTCATATCTGAGGGCAAAGAAGAATTGGCAGTTACGGGAACCACTTGATTGATGCCTACAATCTGAGATTCAGCTGTTGGCAATGAAAACGAAGCATTGAATCCGGCTGAATATATATTTAAATAAATATCACTCCCGTCAGCATTTCTTCCTACAACTGTTCCTGCTGCATTTCGGAACACAAACATCATTTTTGATACGGTTTCACCAACGTTCAAATTATAAAAAGTGGAAGGCGTAATTACAATTTTATGAATGTTATTTCCCATCGGGGTCATAAGTACTATTGCATCCGCTGTTCCCCAGTTTCCAACGGTATGTTGCCAATCGTTAGGACCAATACTGTTGTTAGTAATTACACCGGTGTGCGCATAAATGGGGGTGTATCCCGATAAGTCAGCGTTACCCAAAGTCGCATCATAATATACAGTTATCTGATCCGTCTGTGTTGGAAAGGCAGGCGAAGAGGTTAATATCTGCGCTTCAATTTGAATCGCGAAGAAAGAAAAAAGTAAAGCTAAAAAGAAGAGTCCTTTTTGTTTCATATGTCAGGTAGTTAGTTCTTCAAATATAAGAAAGTGTACTTAGTACACAACCGAGAATGATAATTTTAGAGGAAATTGATGTTACTTTGTTTCTCAAACTCGGACATATGCAACTTCTAGACGGACTAGCACTTTCAAAAACAATAAAATCAGAGATCAAGCAAATTGTCTCAGATAGAGTAGCCAACGGATTTAAACGTCCGCATTTAGCGGCTGTACTTATTGGTGAAAATGGTGCAAGTGTTACTTATGTAAACGCGAAAGTAAAGGCCTGCGAAGAGGTTGGATTCGATTCTACCTTGGTTCAGTTGAAGGACAATTGCACGGAAGAAGAAGTAATGAATACGATTCATTCATTGAATACGAATGATTCCATTGATGGCTATATCATTCAGCTTCCGTTGCCGAAGCACATCAATGAAAAAAAGGTTTTAATGGCAGTTGCGCCAAACAAAGATGTCGACGGATTTCATCCTGAATCAGTAGGGAAAATGATGTTAAATCTTCCAACGTTTCTTCCGGCGACCCCTATGGGTATTATTACTTTGTTGGAAAGAAATAACATTGAAACTTCTGGAAAACACGCCGTTGTTTTGGGAAGATCGCATATTGTTGGTCTGCCGGTTTCTGTGCTTCTTCAACGAAACCATCCGTTTGGCAATTGCACCGTTACCCTTTGTCACAGCAAGACGAAGAACATTGAAGAAATTTGTCAATCGGCCGATATCATCATTGCAGCAATTGGTCAACCTGAATTTCTTAAAGGAAATATGGTGAAAGAAGGTGCAGTGGTTGTAGATGTTGGAATTACCCGTGTGGTTGACACTTCAAAGAAAAGCGGATTTAAATTGTTGGGAGATGTGGCTTTTGAAGAAGTCGCTCCGAAATGCAGTTACATAACTCCTGTTCCTGGTGGAGTAGGGCCAATGACCATTGTATCGCTCATGCAAAACACGCTACTTGCCGCCGAAGGCAAGCGTTCTATATAATTCAACCGTCTGCTTCGCTTCAAGAACATCGTGAACGCGCAAGATATCTGCGCCTCTGTCTAATGCGAAAGCATTCAAGGCAGTTGTGCCATTCAAACTTTCTTCGGCCGTTGTTCCCAACGTTTGTTGAATCATTTTCTTTCTTGAAACTCCCGCGAGAATGGGAAGTCCGAATGATTTGAAACGATTCAGGTTTTGCAGTAATTCGAAATTGTGCTCTTTATTTTTAGCGAACCCGAACCCAAGATCCAAGACTATTTTCGAAATACCCAGTTGATTTAATTTTTCAATTTCAATTTTGAAATATTCATAAACTTCTTCAACCACATTTTCGTAATTCGCCAATTCTTTCATGTTGGAAGAATCACCGCGAGAATGCATGAGCACATACGCGCATTGTGCTTCAGCAACCACGCTCCATAAATAGGAATCCATTCTTCCACCCGACACATCGTTTATCCAATGGGCACCTTCGCGTAGGCAGGCAGACGCCACTTCACCATAAAACGTATCAATACTTATCGTTAAGGAAGGAAATTCCTTCCGAATGGAAATGAAAACGGGCAACACGCGATTCAACTCTTCTTCGGCAGAAATATAAACGGCTCCCGGACGGGTAGACTGTCCGCCCAAATCCAAAATATCCATTCCATCAGAAATCATTTTTTCCACACGTGACAAAATATCTTTTTCAGAATTGGAGCGACTTCCAGCGAAGAAAGAATCTGGAGTAACATTCAAAATACCCATTACCAATGGGAGCGTGCGGGTAGAATTCATTTCAAGATGTATCTTTGAAACGCAAAGATGAGCATTTTCATCGCATTTGTATTTCGAATCATGAGCGCAACAAAAGATACTTCAGCACAATACGATCAAGCCATTCAAAAATGTGTCGACCTTTTTCAAAAGAAGACCCACGACTATGGAACGGCTTGGAGAATTCTTCGTCCTTCCAGTTTAACCGATCAAATCTTCATCAAAGCACAACGCATTCGAACCATTGAAGAGAAGGGAATAAGCAAAGTTGGTGAGGGTGTCGAAGATGAATTTGTAGGTATTATTAACTACAGCTTAATGGCTCTAATTCAGTTAGAATTGCCATCTGATGCTCCACTAGAACTTGAAGCGGAGAATGCAATTAATCTGTATAAAGAGCAAGCCAAAATCACGAAGGAATTAATGATGAATAAAAATCACGATTACGGTGAGGCTTGGCGAGATATGCGTGTTTCTTCATTCACGGATTTGATACTTATGAAAATACTTAGAATCAAACAAATCGAAGACAATTCGGGTAAAACACTCGTTTCTGAAGGAATCGACAGCGGTTTTCGTGATATGATCAATTATGCCGTTTTTGCTCTGATACAAATGTCTGAACAATAGTATCAACCGGTGTTTTCACTTATCTGTTGAAAACTACCAACCATTGTGAATTTCCAAAGTTATTCTGCGTATTACTTTCGAAGTCTGATTTAGAATAGACGAGATGGCTCAAGAAGTTAAATACACAGAAGACAACATTAAATCCCTCGAGTGGTACGAACACATTCGTCTTCGCCCCGGGATGTACATCGGTAAACTCGGCGACGGTTCTACGGCCGATGACGGTATATATGTTTTGTTGAAGGAAATTATGGACAACTCCATTGACGAATTTGTCATGGGGAATGGA
>CALCNZ010000203.1 GCA_937897625.1 uncultured Flavobacteriales bacterium | reverse complement strand
TCTTGTGTTCAATAAAGTAGATGCCTATTCATTCATTGAAAAGGAAGAAGACGATTTAACACCCAAAACTGTAGAGAATTATTCTCTCGAGGAATTGGAAGAATCTTGGATGTCGCGCATGGGCTCTGAAGATGTTGTGTTCATGAGTGCTGCGAAAAAAATTCATGTGGAAGAATTTCGCGAGGCGTTATACAATCGCGCACGTGAAATTCACGTGGTTCGTTTCCCTTATAACGATTTTCTTTTCGACGATTTTACTGCGTAATTCCGTAAATGCTTAAGCCCAAGTAAACGAGGTAAAGCACAATGCTTTTCTTTAATCCTCTTGTCCAATAGGTGTAAATTGAAATCGAATTCACGGCAATGAAGTAGTACCAATTGCTTTCGATATATAAGATTTGCAAAACAGTTCCGGCAAGTGCAAACGCTAGAACGAATGCATCGAGTTGAGGAAGTGCTGAATTTCTTTTTTTCAGTAAAAGAAAAAGCAGTTGCCACAAGACAAGAGCACCGAATAAAAAGTATAGATGATGGGAGAACTTCCATTCAGGATGTTGGAAATCACCGGTTGCGTTTATCCAACCATACACAGCGAAGCCAACATAGAACAATTGCAGCCAACTCTCTCCTTGAAGGTTGGCTTTTCGACATAAATAAAAATAAATTAAGCTTCCGATAATGGCTAGAGGCCAGCACCATGCCGATTCTAGAAGATAGAGAATGGTGTAAGCGAGGCTCGAGAGAATGGCTAGAATTTCCAAGGACTATCGCTTGCTAAGAATATTTGTTGTAGAAAATCCTTCAACCAAAGGAATAGCAATTGCTTTTCCTCCTGCGGCTTTCACTTCTTTCGATCCAACCATGTAGGTCTTATTCGATTCATCTAATTCTTCTGGATTGTAGTCACCACCCTTCACCAAAATGTTGGGCTGAATCGAAAGAATTAAATCGAGCGGTGTGTGATCGGTAAAAACAATAGCCGCATCTACGCAACGCAATGCCTCTAAAACGCGAACGCGCGCCCATTCAGGATTAATTGGACGTTCAGGCCCCTTATTTAAACTTCTTACAGAAGCGTCGCTGTTAACGCCGACAATAAGCCTGTTGCCCAGTGCAGCCGCTTGTTCCAAATAGGTAACGTGACCCACATGCAAAATATCGAAAACGCCATTGGTAAAAACAATGGTTTCTCCGGCATCTCTCCAAGCCTTAATTCGTTGCAGCAGTTTTTCCATTTTTTATTCGGTATGAAACAATGAAGAAACCAACAAGTCCAGAGCCAATTTCCATCAATGTTCTTGTTGACCAAGAAACAGTTGCGAAGGTTAATCCGAGCAGCGAAGTAGAGGGATTGTTTGGATCTGCGTAGCCAAGCACAATGAATCCAATGATTGTAATGGAATGAAATGCTCCAAGTCCACCGGGTGTGGGCGCAAGCATAGCCAAGCTTGCGCAGATGAGCAGGAAGATAGATTCGTTCAATCCCATGTGTTCGCAGCCTGGAACCGCAAGCAAGTTGAACCAAGTCATGGCTAACCAGGTTGCCCAAATTCCAACTGTAAGAAGAATGAAAGTGAATTTACCTTCAATCTTTCCAACACTTAAAAAGGCTCTCCAGGTGCCGCGAATAAACTCGGCAAATTTCTCAATGAATTTATTGTTGAAGGTATTCTTCAAAATATATCTTAAAACTAAAATTCCAATAACCGCTAAAGCCAACAATACGAGTCCCAGTTCCACAGTGAAGCCAGGGCTTTTCGTCTCGTTCATGAGTGAAGAAAGGGTAGTGGGAAGTAGCAGAATGCCCGTAAGCAGAAGAACTCCAAACATAGCCATGTCTATTACACGTTCAACAATTACAGTTCCAACCAAAGTAGAAACTGGAATTTTGTCTGATTTGAAAAGCAGTGTGCAACGAGCAACTTCTCCGCTTCGCGGAACAAGGTCATTCATGCAATAACCGAAGGCAACAGCATGAATGGCGTTCCAGGTATTTGCTTTGTGTCCGAGTGGCTTCAGCAATTGATTCCATCGAATGCCTCGAAAAATTACCGATACATATTCAATAACCAAGGCGGCTAAAATCCAAATCCAATGTGTGTTCAGTATTTGTCCAACAATCTCTTGAACCGAAACGCCTTTGTAAGCCCAATACAAGAGGCCAATGGCAAGGGCGGTAAAAGCGAAATATCGAATGGCATCGCCTCTTTTTATTTTCTTGAAAATTGCCAGTAGCGAGTAAAGCAACAAAGCCAAACCGTTCGTCCAGTAGATCCATTGTGGTAGTTCGCTGAGGTTGCTCATAAATTAATTCGTTGACAAGACTTGTTTTCTTAAAGTTGAAAAATGTGGTGTACGAAAGTACATTGTTTTTCTCGTTCAAGCGTAAGTTTGCGCCATGAAACAGAGCAACAGCGAAGCACTTTTTGTAGAAGCGAAGAAATATTTTCCGGGTGGAGTGAATTCTCCGGTTCGCGCATTTAAGTCAGTCGGAGGAAATCCATTGTTTTTCGAAAGAGGAAAAGGGTCGCATGTTTGGGACGCAGATGGCAATGAATTCATAGACTTTTGTTGTTCTTGGGGTCCGCTTATTTTAGGACATGCCAACGATGCGGTAACAGAGGCTATATGCACCACCGCCGCCAAGGGAGCTAGTTTCGGAGCACCTACAAGAGAGGAAAATGAATTGGCGTCCTTCATTTTACAACACCATAAATACTTAGAAAAAATTCGATTCGTAAGCAGCGGAACGGAAGCAGCCATGAGCGCTATTCGTTTAGCTCGCGGATACACAGGCAGAGATAAAGTATTGAAGTTCGAAGGATGTTATCATGGTCACGTAGATGCGCTTTTAGTGAAAGCAGGAAGCGGATTAGCTACGTTAGGAACTTCGAGTAGCGCAGGTATTCCGCAGGGATATGTGAATGAAACCATTGTTGTTCCGTTGAACGATATTGAAGCGTTCGATGCAGCCATTGAAATGTATCGCGGACAAATTGCCGTTGTTGCCATTGAGCCTGTTCCTGCGAATAACGGTTTGCTCATTCAAGACGGTGTGTTTTTAAAACACCTTCGTGAAGTGTGTACACGTGAAGGAATAGTGTTGCTTTTCGATGAAGTAATCAGTGGATTCCGTTTAGGATTTGAAGGCGCTTCAGGTTACTACGGAATTCAGCCCGATGTTCTTGCATTTGGAAAAATTATTGGCGGAGGTATGCCCGTAGGCGCCTACGGTGCAAGTGCTGAAATTATGTCGCAGATTGCTCCAGACGGTCCTGTTTATCAAGCGGGAACTCTATCAGGAAATCCTGTTGCAATGGCAGCTGGCTTGGCTCAATTGAAGGAATGCGCGAAGCCAGGGTTCTACGAAGAGCTAGAAAGAAAAACAGTGAAGATGGTTAATGCCATTCAAGCCCACGCCGATCAGAAGAATTATGTCTTCCGAATTTTCAATA
>CALCNZ010000202.1 GCA_937897625.1 uncultured Flavobacteriales bacterium | reverse complement strand
GAAAGAAGGACATTCTGGAGTGTGACCAAATGATTCCATTGTGAATGGGTTAGAAACAGCGTTTCCAACAACTGCACCTGAAGCATCTAAAATATCAACGTTGATTGAAGTGTTAGTTTGGTCAGCGCTTCCGTTGTTACGGTAGATAACTCCAACCATTAATCCACCGTCAGCAGCGTAAATACGTTGCTCGAAAGGTGTAACACGGTATTCCCAGATATTCAAAACATCACCGTTTGTTACTTGAAGAATTTCTAGATCATTCGTAGTTCCGTTGTCGTGAATTTGAATATCATCGATTCCCCAGAAGTAGTGACTGTAACCTGTTGCAGCAGCTGTGTTATATCCCCAACGTACTAAAACGCTAGATTGTCCAGCAGCAGCACAAGAAATGTCAACACGCGTGTTCAATGGGTTAGCAGAAAGTGAGTTTGCACTTGGAGTAAAGTTTCCGTTTGCAGGAAAAACAGTCCAGTTGGTTCCACCGTCTGTAGAAACTTCTAACGTCAAAGGAGACGCAGAGAAGCAGCAATAGCGGAAGTATTGTGACCATTCAACAATTACAGAAGTTAATGCGCTACAATCCATAGTTGGAGTAGAAAGACTTCCTGTAACATCTTCAACACCATTTGAAACCGGTGTGTTGTATAAGTCACAGTCGAAAATTACCCATCCGTTAGCGGCAGTTGGAGACGCTAAAGCAGGAAGGGTTGAAGAGAACTCTCCAGCTGGAGAGCTAGCGTTAGCAACCATCCAGATAGTTCCAGCAGGGCTGCTATCTTGGTGAGTCATGTCGCCAAATCCAGTAGAGAAGTTTTGGCTGTATACCACAACACGGTCTGCGGTGTTCGATGGAGCGGTTGCAGTAGCATGAGCAGAGCGTTCCATTTCAGCGTTTGAAGGAGCTTTCAGCGCAGCCTTAATGTCTGTAGTTGGCGTAGATTGAGCCAAAGCAGAAAAAGCGAAACCAATAGCACCACAAAGAGTAAAAAGTTTTTTCATCTTAACAGGTTTTATTTTAGGTTGGGAAGTTAAGAAATCTTTCCATAACCAAATCTGATTGGACAAAAAAAAGTCCCGCATTGTAGCGGGACTTTTTCCTTTCTAAGAAAGTTGATGAATTATTTCACCATCATTTGTTTTGTCAAGCTTGAAGAACCTGCAGTGATCGTGTAAGTGTAGATACCTGCACCGAAAGCTGAAGTATTCAAGGTGATCATGTTTTTACCAGTTGGTTTAACACCTTCGTTAGATACTGCTACAACACGTCCAGTTAAATCGCGAACAGTTAAAGTAACGCGCTCATTGCTTGGAAGGTTGTAAACGATAGTTGTATTTCCGTTTGAAGGGTTAGGCATGTTTTGAGCTAATTCGAAAGAAGTAGAACCAGCAACAGTTGCAACAGCAGCAGTTTCGTCAGAGTTCAAACGAACCATTGGAACAGAGCCTGTAGCACCCCATGCAGATGTACCACTGTCAAATAACCAAGAAGTAACCCAGTCGTTGCTTCCAGATACAGGAATACGAGTTCCAGTTGTACAAGAAACGACTACAAGGTAAATGTTACCAGCGTTCAAAGTAACAGCTGAAGCGAAAGGAAGAGTTACGAATACGTTTCCTCCAACACTGTTGAATTCATTTCCAGTGAAAATGTACTCAGTTGTTTCAAGAGCTAAATCTGTGAAGATTGGAGCACCTGCAGCGTCGAATCCTTCGAATAAATAGATACGACCAATGATTGGGTCACCCGCAGCTGAACCAGCTCCGATTGCAACGTCAATTCCACCGAATTGATCGTCAGCGTATACGTCAAACAAGTTTCCAATTTCGAAATCTGAAGTTGGACCTACGAATGCTTGAGCAGCGTCTGCGTCACGACCGTAAGTGAAGTCTGTGATTTCGAATGAAGTTGTTCCTGTGTTATTAGAAGCAACATCGTCTCCAGTAGTTGAAGTGGTTGTTCCAGTAATTTGAATTGTACCCACTGCGCTTGGAGTCCAAGGAGTAGAAACAGAAATGGTGTCTTTGTCTAACGACAAGAAAGCAGCAGACGTTTGGTCAGCAGGGAATGGAGAACCAGCAACAGGAGTACCGTTGAAAGTTACATCGTAGTTCATTGTTGCGTTTACTTGGTCGTTCGTACCACCGTTGAAGATAACAGAAGTAGCGTGAACAGGACTAACTTGAGTAACTGGTACTCTGTTGTAATCCCAGAAACCTAAACCGAAGTTTGCTTGGTTCCAGTCACCAACTTTTGTCTTAACAACACGAAGGTCGCTTGCAGGAAGTGAACCAACAACTACGTTGTCAACTGCAAATCCAGAAGCCCATGATCCACCGTCAGTCCATTGGAAACGGATAACAACAGTAGAAGACGTGATATCGTACAATGGAACGATAATCGACTGCCAGTAATCTTGGTCAGCTGGGAATACATCGATGCTAGCACCTGTTGCATCTGTTCCAATAGAACGGATGTTAAATGTAGTACCACCGTCAGTAGAGATTTGCAAAGTAGCATCACCACCACCGAAGTTCATGTCATGGAAAATATCGAATGAAATTGCGATATTCGATGCTGTTGAAAAGTCCATTACTGGAGATTGAACATATGAATCTACGTTATCACAATCACAAGGAGTGTTGTCATCGTTAACACCAGCAAACTTGTTTCCGGTTCCAACTTGTGGAACTGGCCAGTAACCACCACCGTTAGCAGTTGCGCTGTTGTAGGTTTTGAAAGCATCACCCAAAGAGCCATCGGCTTGAGTAACTTGAAGCGTAGTCCAACCTGTTGGCAATGCTCCTGGCATTGGACCTGGTACTTGGAAGTCTTCAGAAAGAAGAACAACACGGTTGCTCCAATCAACAGATGGAGCCATTTCTTGACGGATGCTAGCTCTTGGAGAAATTTCACTTCTAGTGAAAGTTCTGCGAGCAGGTGATTGTTGCACTGACCACTGTGCGAATGATACACTCGCAACAGCTGTGAACAAACCTAATAAGTAGATTTTCTTCATTTGATTAAATTTAAGTTAACTTTTAAGGCTACGAATATAATGAAATTCTCGTTTGAGATGACAAACCAAAATCAAAGGCAAATTGGATTTACACTTTATTTTTTTCAACGCGCTGAGCAACGCGAATGCTTATTTCGTACAACAAGAGCAGCGGAAGTGAGACAAGCATCTGGCTTGTAACATCTGGCGGAGTAATAATGGCACTTACAATAAGGTTCACCACAAAAGCATGTCTTCGGTATTTCTTAAGGAATGCAGATGTCACCAATCCGATTTTCGCAAGGAAATAAATTACCACAGGCATTTGAAATACCAAACCAGTTCCAAGAATTAATGAAGTACAGAGTTTAAGATAGGAGAGTACGGTGGCATTTACTTCGACATCTGCGAAAGCGAAATTTCCGAGAAATTGAATGGAAAGCGGAGTGAGGACGTAGTAACCGAACAGCACTCCAAGAAAAAATAAAAGGGAAACGTAAACGCCAATACCGCGCACCGATTTGAGTTCTGTCTTTTTCAACCCCGGTCTCACAAAAGCCCAGATTTGATAGAAAATTGCAGGGAAAGCAAGTATTACTCCTCCAACTAAAACAACGGTCATATAAGCAGAGAAATTTCCGCCCATGGTTGTGCTTTGTAAGGTGAAGTTTGCATCTGAAAAGCAGAGCTGATCTTCTAGACCTAAGGTGTGGCCTAGCCAACAGAAAAAACGGTAAGTGGGGAAATCGGCTCTTCGAGGAGCCATGATAATATTTTCTATAACGAAGTTGTCGAAAATAAAAACAACTACAACCCCGGCAACAGCGAATAAAACAGCGCGGAATAACCTTTTTCTAAGCTCTTCCAAATGCTCTAAAAAACTCATGTTTTTTTCTTCCGCCATTTTAATTAGTTAATTCCTGCACTCAATAAATCGTGCAAATGTATAATGCCGCAGTATTTATCCTCCTCGTCAAGCACAAGCAGCTGGCTAATCTTATTGGTTTCCATCAATTGGAATCCCTCAACTGCCAATGCGGAAATTTGAATTCTCTTGGCCGATGCGTTCATTAAATCAGATGCACGCAAGGTGTCTAAGTTTGCATTACGCTCAACTGCTCTACGTATATCGCCGTCGGTTACTATGCCCAGAAGTTTGCTGTTTTCAACAACTGCAGTTGCACCTGCACGCTTTGATGAAATTTCAATCAATAAATCTCTGAAATTACAATTGGGCGGTACTTGAGGTGAAGCGTCGGTACGCATAACTTGGCCAATGGTTGTGAAAAGTTTTTTACCTAGCGCTCCTCCGGGATGGAACTTCGCAAAGTCTACTTTGCTAAATCCTCTTTCTGTCATGAGCGCCACCGCAATGGCATCGCCAACGGCCAATTGTAACGTTGTACTTACGGTTGGCGCGAGGTTGTTCGGACAAGCCTCACTTTGCATTGGCGTATGAATAAAATGAGTCGATTCTTTCGCTAAGTAACTTTCCAAGTTTGCTCCAACACCTACAAGCGTCACGTTCATGGATTTCAGCAAGGAAACCAAATACTGAATCTCTGGTGAATCGCCACTTTTCGAGAGACAGAAAACGATGCTGTTGTTTTGAACCATGCCCAAATCGCCATGAATGGCTTCCGAGGCATGAAGGAACTGTGCTGGTTGGCCCGTACTGTTGAAGGTGGCTACCCATTTTTGAGCAATAATACCGCTCTTGCCAATGCCAGTAATGATTATCGGCTGCTTGGTTTCAAGCACCGCAGCCACCACTGAAACAAATGCTCCCTCCAACGACATTCCAAGTGCTGAAAGCGCATCCGCTTCCATACGAATAGCGTCTTTCGCAGCGTCTAAAATTGTAGATTGGGAAGTCAATTTCACTTTGCAAAGATGCAAAGAATCTATAGTTTTTTTTGCTCTTTTTTTTCCAAGGAATTTGTTGGTGTGCATGAGCTTTTGTGCTTACATTCGTTTAGCGAACTTAATCGTTACGTTATTGTTTCTTAACGTACACTTACTATTGAAGATGATTACAGCTACAGATATGGCTCCTAAGGAAGCCTTAAAATATTTTTTCGGATTCTCGAACTTCAAAGGACTTCAGCAAGATGTGATAGACAATGTGCTTGCTGGGAACGACACGTTCGTGATTATGCCAACCGGCGGTGGAAAGTCACTTTGCTACCAGTTGCCTGCTCTCATGTCTGAAGGAACTGCTATTGTGGTTTCGCCGCTTATTGCACTCATGAAAAATCAAGTAGATGCCATGCGCGGCTTTTCAAATGAAGAAGGCATAGCTCACGTGATTAACTCCTCGCTAAATAAAAGTGAGATTGCACAAGTGAAGAAAGATATGCTTAGCGGCAAGACCAAGCTGCTTTATGTGGCTCCGGAATCCTTGACCAAAGAGGAGAACATTGAATTTCTTCGTTCATGCAAAATTTCATTTGTAGCCATTGACGAGGCCCACTGTATCTCTGAATGGGGGCACGACTTTCGTCCGGAATACAGAAGAATTAAAACAATCATTCAGCAAATCGCCGATCTTCCGGTTATGGCGCTAACAGCCACCGCTACTCCAAAAGTGCAATTGGACATTCAGAAGAATCTTGGGATGGTAGACGCGAAGGTTTTCAAATCTTCGTTCAACCGTGATAATTTGTATTACGAGGTTCGCCCAAAAGTGAATGTTGGAAAACAGATTATTCAATTCATAAAAGGAAATGCAGGAAAGAGTGGAATTGTCTACTGCCTTTCAAGAAAAAAAACAGAAGAGATTGCGGAGCTTCTCGGGGCCAATGGAATTAAAGCGCTTTCTTATCATGCAGGAATGGACAGCCATCAGCGGAACGATGTTCAGGATAAATTCCTTATGCAAGATGTAGATGTTATTGTAGCAACGATTGCATTCGGAATGGGTATCGATAAACCCGACGTTCGATTTGTTATTCACCACGATATTCCAAAAAGTTTAGAGAGCTACTACCAAGAGACCGGAAGAGCGGGAAGAGATGGTGGAGAAGGGCATTGCTTGGCTTTTTACTCTCCGAAAGACGTTGAGAAATTAGAGAAATTTCTACATGGAAAACCTGTTGCAGAGCAAGAAATAGGTATGCTTCTTCTTCAAGAAGTAATGGCCTATGCCGAAACGGCGATGAGCCGTAGAAAATACTTGCTTCATTATTTCGGTGAAGAATGGGATGAGGTAACCGGCGAGGGTGCAGGTATGGACGATAACTCTCGCAAGCCGAAAGAAATATTCGATGCTACTCAAGATGTGAAGTTGGTTTTAGAATGTATAAAGGCATTCAAGGAAACGCACAAAGCAAAATTCATTGCAAATGTTTTGTGTGGAATAAACAATGCAGAGGTTTCAACCTATAAGGCCGATAAGCACAAATTGTTTGGAGCGGGTAAGGATGAAACCGACAAGCATTGGAATGCCATTATGAGACAGCTTCTCGTTAAAAATCTTATTCGTAAGGAAATTGAAACTTACGGAACGCTGAAACTTACAGCTGATGGTTTAGACTTCTTGAAGTCTCCTTTCAAAATGGACTTAGTGAAAGAAGAGGAAATAGGCGAAACAGATGACGATGGCGAATTGATTCACGCAGTGAAAGCAACAGGTTCTGGAGCATCCGATGAAACCTTGTTCTTAATGCTGAAAGAGTTGCGTCAGAAAGTCTCGAAGGAAAAAGGACTTCCTCCTTATGTGATTTTCTCAGAGCCTTCGTTGGAAGAAATGGCTACCCAATATCCGATTACTGTTGATGAGCTTTCGCACATTGGTGGTGTTGGAAAAGGGAAGGCTATGAAGTTTGGTTCTGCGTTTTTAGCACTTATCAAAAAGTATGTTGAAGACAACGACATTGAACGTCCGGAAGATTTCGTTTTGAAAAGTGCCCACGCGAAGAGCAGTCACAAGATTAAGATCATTCAAAACGTAGATAAGCGCATTCCTCTTTTTGATATTGCGAAGGGAATTGGCAAGACGTATTCAGATTTAATAGATGAAATTGAAACCATTGTTCATGCTGGAACACGCTTAGACATTCAGTATTTCATAGACGATGAAATAGATGAAGATGCGCAAGATGAAATTATGGAGTACTTCATGCAATCTGAAACAGACGACATTGTAGAAGCCGAAGAATATTTCGACGGTGATTATGAAGAAGAAATTCTGCGTTTGATGCGCATTAAGTTTCATTCAGAAATAGGGAATTAATTCCCTATTTCTTTGTTAGTCTTTAGAAACAATATTTTCCTGCCCCAATTAATTCTGCAGCTATAACGCGTCGTCCTTCTTTGGTATTGAAAGATTCGGTCTTCGTAAATCTACGCAAACCCATAAGCATCATGCGAAGCTCATCTCCTTCAACAAAAGCGTTTAAGGCATCTTTTCCAGCTTTGTTAATGTTATCTGCGAGATCGGTCACCAATGTTTGCATCATTGCAATTTGACTGGCTGAATTTTCAATGCCTTTGAGTTGAACTCTTTTTTGTGTTCGAAGAACCGTGCTTTCAGCCACATATGTCCAAATGGCCATGTCTGCGACATTCATCAATATTTCCTGCTCTTTCGACAACTGCATCATGAGTTTTTGTGCTGCGCTTCCTGCAATCATGAGCACTGCTTTTTTGAAATTTTCTACACAAGCCAAGTAGCGCTCGAAAATGTCTTCGCTTGGTTCTGCGAAATCGGGGATAGACATGAGTTCATTGGCCACATTCATGGCAGGAGTCATTAAATCCAATTCGCCTTTCATTGCTTTTTTCAAAAGCATATCTACGATAAGCATGCGATTGATTTCATTTGTTCCTTCGAAAATTCGATTGATTCGCGAATCGCGGTAGGCGCGTTCCACGCGTGATTCTGCGCTGTAACCCATTCCGCCGAAAATTTGAACCGCTTCGTCTACAACGTAATCTAAGGTTTCACTTCCGTATACTTTTAAAATGGCGCACTCGGGTGCGAAAGCTGCAATTCCTTTCAGAACAGCGGTTCCTTTTTCCATTCCAGATTCTGTTAATCCAACGATGGCGTCGTCTATGTTTTGTGTTGCGCGATAAACAGCGGACTCTGTTGCGTAGCAACGGATAGCCATCTCTGCAAGCTTGTGACGAATGGCTCCATACTTCGAAATGGATCTTCCGAATTGTTCGCGAGTCATGGCGTATTCCAAGGCGTCTGTAACCGTAGCTTTTGCTCCACCCATTACGGCACCCGCCAATTTAATGCGTCCGATATTCAAAATATTAACGGCTATTTTGAATCCATTCTGGCGCTCGCTCAGCATGTTCTCGATAGGAACTAATACATCGTTGAAGAACACCTGACGTGTTGAGGATCCCTTGATTCCCATTTTCTTTTCTTCAGGATTCAATGAAATGCCTGGCATGTCTTTGTGAAGAATGAAAGCGGTAAGATTCTCATCGTCTTCAATTTTGGCAAACACAGTAAATACGTCTGCGAATCCGGCATTCGTGATCCACATTTTTTGTCCGGAAATTTTATAATGTTTTCCGTCTTCGGTTAACGTTGCCTTGGTTTTTCCAGAGTTGGCGTCACTTCCAGAGTTTGGTTCGGTTAAGCAATAGCAAGCGAACCACTCGCCAGTGGCCAATTTCGAAACGAAGGAGTTTTTCTGTTCTGGATTTCCGTAATAGAGAGTGGGCAAGGTTCCAATTCCGGTATGTGCACCGTAAGCCACCGAGAAGGAATGTCCTGCACCAAGTGTTTCCGTGCAAAGCATGGTTGTTTTAAAGTCCATTCCCATGCCATTCAATTCCTCTGGCACCGACAGGCCAAGTAATCCCAGTTCTCCTGCTTTGTGAAGAACAGACTGCATGAGCCCTTCTTCTTGGTTGTCGAGTCTATCGAGAATTGGCGTGATTTCATTGTTCACGAAATCGTCGCACATCTGCTTCATCATTATTTGTTCTTCGTTCCATTCTTCCGGAATGAAAATTTCAGATGATGTTGTTTTACGAATTAAAAATTCTCCTCCTGTAATTGGTTTCATAATGTGTTTTTTAAAATCTTTCAAATACTCCAGCAGCGCCTTGACCTGTTCCTACGCACATGGTCACTACGCCGTATTTTTCATTTCTTCTTTTCAAGTCGTTTAACAATTGAACGGTAAGCTTTCCACCTGTGCAACCGAGTGGATGTCCGAGTGCGATAGCTCCACCGTTGATGTTGGTGCGTGAAGATTCTAATTCCAAATGATTAATAACCGCAACGCTTTGTGAAGCGAATGCCTCATTCAACTCGAATAAGCTGATGTCGCTTTGCTTCAGTCCGGCAGCTTCGAGGGCTTTGGGAATCGCGTAGATTGGACCAACACCCATAATTCTCGGAGCGAGCGCTGCAACGGAATAACTTTTCAGTTGCGCAATAGGTGTAAGGTTGTGTTTCTTCATGAAGTCTTCCGAACAGACAAGAACGAATGCTGCGCCGTCAGAAGTTTGTGAAGCGTTTCCTGCAGTAACGGTTCCATCTGTAGCAAACACAGGTTTCAATTTTGAAAGTGCTTCGATCGTTGTTCCTGCACGTGGACCTTCGTCTACCGTAACCGTTGTATTTCGAACCTGTCTTTTTTCTTTTTCATCGAGAAAAATCTCCTCAACTTCAATTGGCGCAATGCCCGAAGCGAAGTGTCCTGCAGCTATGGCTTCAAGCGCTTTTCGGTGTGAATGAAAAGCGAATTCGTCTTGCATCTCGCGGGAGATTTTATATTCATTCGCAACGGCTTCTGCCGTGAGGCCCATTCCCCAATACCAATCTGGATGCGACTTTGCAACTTTCGGATGAGGAACAATTCGCCATCCGCCAAATGGAATGGGCGACATGGTTTCCACACCTCCTGCGATTATGCAATCGGCCATTCCTGAATGTATTTTGGCACTTGCGAGCGCAATGGTTTCCAAACCGCTTGAACAATATCTGTTCACCGTCATGCCCGGAACTTTTTCCGTATTTAATCCCATTAATGAAATCATTCGCCCAATGTTCAATCCCTGCTCTGCCTCGGGTGTAGCATTTCCAACAATAACATCGTTAATTTCATCTTTGTCTATTTGCGGAAAGTCTTTCATGAGATGCTGAATGACTTGCGCCGCTAGCTCGTCGGCACGCATGGACTTGAACATTCCCTTTTGCGCTTTGCCAACGGCAGATCTGTAACCTCCAACTATGTATGCGTTCATGGAATTAGTTTCTTAATATTTTTCCAGATTTAATAAGACTTTGCATGCGTTCGAG
>CALCNZ010000201.1 GCA_937897625.1 uncultured Flavobacteriales bacterium | reverse complement strand
GACATTCCATAAATCAGAGCTTCTCTGTATCTGAGAACTTCTTTAGTAGCACTATCTATCTGCCCACCCTTTGCAGAAAGGGCTGTGTAGAGTCTATCTTGAGTAGTAATAATATTCTCTATTTCCGAACTCGTTTTGGCTTCTTTCAATATTGCAGCATTGAGCAGTATTGTTGGATTAGGAAGAATATTCACCATTCCTTTTAATTCTGCCAATACCACAGATGAGCTTACCAACTGCTTTAGAATTTTGTTAGACTCAATGCTCTCTGAAAGAGGCGGCAATAAGGGTAAATCATTATACGCCCTTTCATTGTTCATTAAATCCCTATTTTTTATTTTCACGACATTGAATTATCGTGTAAAAATAAATCTATTTTCTTTACCTGACACCCCTCTCATGTATAAATTTTATTTCAGTAAGCGGACTTAAACATGACCATTCCGCTGTGCCTGGGTTATTTCTTTCACAGATTTCGCTGCATCCATTATTGTTTTTTCAAATGGAATTGGACTCCAATTGAAAGTAGACTTCGTATCTGTAATATCCGCCTCAACAGTGTTTCCAATGAATGGCAACATTCCTTTTGCCTCGCCGTTAAATTTCGCCATGAACTTCAATAAAAATGTAGGAGCCAATTTTGTGCTCACTTTATCGTATCCATTTGATTTTAAAATTTGAGCAATTTCTTGCATAGCAAAAGCCTTTTCTGTTGTAACAATAAATCGCTTTCCATTTGCGCGTTCATTTTCTAATGCTGCAACTTGAATAGCTGCAACATCTCTCACATCAGACATAACAGTTTTAGCACGAGGCAACATTGGTACTTTTCCATTAATTAACTTTTTAATAAAATCCATCGCCTCATTCGCTAGATTCCCTGTTAATGTTGGTCCATATATAGGTCCTGGGTTAACTACGACTAATTCCAATTTAGAATTACCCGCTTGGTTATTAATAAATTCCCAAGCACTATTTTCAGCAAGTGTTTTACTTTTAAAATAGGCCGTTACATTTTTAGCATTCACATTTGTCCAGCTGTCCTGATTAATTTCAATAATGCCCGCTTGCCCTCCCTGCATAGCTGCGGTCGAAGAAGTAAGAACAATTCTTTTAACGCCCGCATTTTTTGCAGCCTTCAACGCTCTTAATGTGCCTTCAACTGCTGGTTTTATTAAATCGTTCTCATCCTTAGGTTCTTTTACTACAAAAGGAGATGCTACGTGCAATACATAATCGCAACCATCCATTGCTTTTTCCCATCCGTAATCCTTCATAAGATCAAGTTCGCAAAACTCCAAGTTGCCTTTTGGATCAACAACTTTTTTTATTCCATTTACTACTTCATCAGTTCTGGATAAGCTTCTAACCGAACCTCTAACGGCATAGCCATTTTTTAATAATTCGGCAGCACAATGCTGTCCTAAATATCCTGAGATGCCTGTGACTAATACTTTTTTCATTGCTTTACTCTTTTTTTATTTTTTCTAAATTCCCGGAATAATTACCACTCTTCCTGCTTCAGATTGTAATTCGTTAATGCGAAGATTTTTATAAGGTTGATACTCCTCTGAATTGTACCATCCTTCTGCAGCTTCCATGCTCGGAAATTGAAGGACCGCAGCCCAGTTTCCATTCCAATCTCCCTCTTTAACGTTTGGGGCTGGGGTTCCTGCAATCATTTGACCTCCGTGCTTCAGTAAAAGTGGAATCGCAAATTGCGCATAGCGTAAATTAAGCTCTTCAAGATTTGCCACTTTCATGTGAACCATGATAAATGCAGGTTTCAATGCAATTGCACCTTCAGATTTGTTTTGTTGATTTTCCATTTTCTTTTTGAATTATTACTTTTTATTTGCAAGCAATAATACGATATAACTTTCAATTTGCAAGTAATTTGAAAATAAAATTGTATTTCGACCGACTTATTTCATATTTGCATACTATGGAACACAAATTTCGATGCGAATGTCCCATTACATCAGCATTAGATATTCTTGGAGACAAATGGATACTGGTGATTATTAAACAGATGTTAATTGAGGACAAAAAAACGTTCAAAGATTTTACTGAAAGTGATGAAGCTATTGCTACAAACATTCTCGCTTCAAAATTGAAATGCCTTGAAGAATTGGGCATTGTCTCTAAAATTCAACTTCCAGAAAATAGAAAAACCAACCTCTATCTGTTAACTGAAAAGGGGTTGGCGCTAACTCCAATTATTGTTGAATTATCTATCTGGAGTGATGAAAATGTCCGAGAATTAAATTCGATTATGCGAGACAGCCCAGAAATAGCAGTTATGAAATCGAACAAAAATAAATTCATCGCAATGATTCAGTCGAATTACAAAGAGAGAAACAGTTACGCATTGAAAACTCTGGCTAATGATTAACCAAGTATGTTTTACTTCTTTGAATAAACCTTGTAAAAGTTGAATAATAACCTACTTCGCAAACTCTACCCTCTTCAACTTATTCCAACCGCCTCGGGTGAAGTCTGGAATTTCAACCGGAGCAGAATTGTTGTTTAATGAAATTTCTGTGAGTGGACCCAAGCAGGACCACTCGGCCAAATCATACACATCCATGTCTAGAGGCAATCCATTGTGAAGGCAGTACATCAATCGATAGTCCATGATGTAATCCATGCCTCCGTGTCCGCCGACTTCTTTGGCTTTCGCTTCAATGTCTAAAACAATCGGATGCTTGTACTTCAACATGATTGAATCTCTCATTCCTTCTGAAACATAATCGTGCGCCGTGAACTTCAAATGCTTCGGATTCAAATCTTCGCTTAACATTTTTGAATCGAGCGCATAACCTTCTAGCGGATATTTATTCGCGAATCCTTTCGTGCCCGTGAGCTGATACATGCGCGTATACGGACGAGGGGTTGCGACGTTGTGCTGAATTTCAATGGTCTTTCCCATCTCGGTGCGGATCATGGTGGTGGTGTGATCACCGTTCTGAAAATTAGTCAACTCCTCGCCTGTCTTCTCTTTGATGTGCGCCGGAATGTTCACCACTTTTGTGTCAACGGAAACAAGAAAATTCATTTTGTCACCGCGATGAATGTTAAGCGCAAAACAAGCCGGCCCCATTCCATGCGTTGGATAAATATCTCCGCGATGTTTCAGATTGTAGTCGAGGCGCCAGTTGTTCCAGTAGTATTTCCAGAACGGTTCAAGGTTGTGAATGTATGAACCTTCTGCATGAAGAATTTCTCCGAACAGCCCTTGCTGCGCCATGTTCAAGGAAGTCAATTCGAAAAAATCATAAACACAATTCTCCAACATCATGCAATGCTTCCGTGTTTGCTCCGCGGTGTTGATGATCTCCCAAATCTCATTCATCGTGAGCGCACCAGGCACTTCAACCACCACATGCTTTCCATCTTTCATTCCTTGAATGGCCATCTTTGCGTGATTCAACCAATCGGTGCAGATGTATATTAAATCTACGTTCGGAAGTGCTGTTACTTTCTTCCACGAATCTTCACCCACAAATTCTTGCGCTTGCGGAAATCCTCGTTCTCTCAAAGTCTCGTTGCTTTCCTTCACATTTTTTTCAACCATATCGCACAACGCAACAATCTCTACTCCGTCTATGTACGTCAATCGGCTTACCGCATCTGAGCCGCGCATTCCTAGCCCAATAATAGCCACGCGCACAACAGGAATGGGATCACACGCCAAGCGCAAAACATCTTGCTGTCCTTTTGGGCGCTTCGGTGTTTTGGTTTTTATTGTTTGTGCGTATGCTTGAAATGAAACGCTTGCGCATAAGACAAACAACGCAACTGTTTTCATTATGCTGAAACGCGGAAAAGGAAGAGGCTTCATTCGCTAATAATTAAGAATTGATTTTGGTTGAAGGCGATTAAAATTAAGCATAATTCTCAGTTTTTAGTATTGCTTTATTGTGTGATCCATAAACAAACGAAGTTCTTTTATCGAACTTTACTATGTTCTATATTTGCACTTTCACCAAAGATGAAAAATCATTATGGAATTCAAAGCAAACAATAAACACATCGGCATTCGCTTATCACAAGCACGCAAAAGCAAAGGGATTACGCAGGAGCTACTTTCTGAACATCTCGGTCTATCGAGATCAGCACTTGTGAAGGTTGAAAGTGGTCAAAGAGGACTCTCAGCGAGCGAACTGTATAACATTTCAGAGATCTTAGAAATGCCAATGGATTACTTCTTCTTATCGACGTATGATGAGACATCCATTCAAAGTATGGTCAATGAGCGAGAAGCAGAATATGAGACCCTTCGCATTTCTGAGCCCATTCTTAAACAAAAAAAACAAATCGCACTACTTCTATATCTGCTTCAGCAGACCGCGGGGAATATGAATATTACTGAAAAGGAAATACCAAAACTTATGTACCTCTGTGATTTCAATTATTTTGAAATCTACGAAGAGCAATTGAGCGGTTCCAGCTATTTCAAAATGAACAATAACCTTCGAATTGAAAATTTCCAAGAAGTAATCTCTGCGCTCATTAAAAACAAGAATCTCATTCGAATTGAAATTCAAAAAGATCAGAAAAAAGAAAAAAAACTTCTTGCAGTTTCTTCACCGAATCTGAAATGCCTCAATGCTGCAGAACTAGAAATTATTCA
>CALCNZ010000200.1 GCA_937897625.1 uncultured Flavobacteriales bacterium | reverse complement strand
GCTTTTGTGGCCCCCGTGCGCCTGGCCCTGGCGGCCAATGGCGATATCTTCGTGCTGGGGGGCTGCCTCGCGGCGCCCGCCTGCGTGCGCCTGGTGGCAAAGGCCACGGGCACGATCTCCACCGTGGTGGCGCGCACGCCCAGCAGCGGCAGCAATGGCGGCGACGGCCGATTCATTGATGCCATCAATCGCGAGCAGTTGCCGTGGTTCGGCTTTTAACACATTGGCAAAACGACACACCTGGTCATGGAGTTCTTGATATGTAATATGTTTAACATCGTCCACGGCATCGCCCTGCCAAATGATGGCCGTGGTGTTGACGTGCTCTGGGAGATGGCGATCGATACAGTTGATGGATACATTAAGAACGCCGTCTGCAAACCATTCAATGGAAACGGGTTTGTAGTTCAGGTATTTTTCGCTTAGTGCATCCATGCCGTGTTTTCCGTCGGCATTAATTACGTAGTGCGCCAGCATGGTATCAAAGATTTTATTTTGAATCTTCATACCATATTTTTTCATCATCTTGAAATCGAACTTGTAGTTCTGAGCCACAAGTGTTTTGGAAGAATCAGCGAAAATTTCTTTAAAAATTTCCAATTGCTTTTGTGCTTCTTCGAAGTTTGAAGAGAGGGGAACGTACCATCCGGTATGCGCTTCCGTGCTGAAAGATAAACCAACCAAATACGCTGAGTGTGGCTCTAGATCTGAAGTTTCGGTGTCGAAGCTAAAGATGGTTGCTCGTTGTAGTTCTAAAATTAATGATTGAAGTTCTTGTTCGGAAGAAGCCATGAAGTATTCATGCGGAACATCTTCAAGCGTGTTTTTCGGAGTCGATGGAATTTCTATTTCTTCACCAGCAGAAGAAAATAAATCGGGCGCTGCATTACTGTTTGAAGGCGCGCCAACGCTTGTGCTTCCAGTCGGCTCTTCGTTCAATACGCGTTTGATTAACTGACGAAATTCGAGTTCTTCGAATACTTCGCGAATAGCGTCTTTGTTTATTTCGCTCACCTTCAAAGCTTCTTCGTCTAATGGAGTTGGGGCATCGAGCATAATCGTAGCAAGCTTCTTCGAAAGAATTCCTTGTTCTCTGAAGTTCTCTACGTTCTCTTTTTGTTTGCCTTTGAGTTTGTCTGTGTTCGCGAGCAAACCTTCAAGAGATCCAAATTCTGCTAAAAGTTTTGCCGCGGTCTTTTCACCAATGCCGGGAATTCCTGGTATGTTGTCTACCGCGTCGCCCATGAGGCCAAGTAGATCAATTACTTGACTTACATTTTGAATGTTGAATTTTGCGCAAACTTCGGCTTCTCCAAGGATCTCTGCTTTCCCGCCCTGATAGCCCGGTTTGTAAATGAATGTTTTGTCGCTCACCAACTGACCGTAGTCTTTGTCGGGCGTCATCATGTAGGTGTGAAATCCTTTTTCTTCCGCCTTCTTTACAAGCGTTCCAATGATATCATCTGCTTCATATCCAGGTGCAATGAGCATAGGAATGTTGAATGCCTCTACAATTTTTTTTATGTAGGGAACAGCAAGCTTAATGTCTTCAGGCGTTTCAGAGCGATTGGCCTTGTAGGCTTCGTAATCTATTTCGCGAAGAGTTTGTTCTGGCGCATCGAACACGACTGCGATGTGCGAAGGTTTTTCGTTGTTCAAGATATCGAGAAGCGTGTTCGTGAATCCGAACATGGCTCCGGTATTCAGGCCTTTGCTATTGATTCGTGGTGTGCGAATGAATGCGTAGTAGGCACGGAAAATAAGTGCGTAAGCGTCGAGAAGAAATAGTTTTTTTTCGTGTTCTGAAGATATCATGTTACGAAGATAGTGCAGCCATATACGCCGCCACATACTTCCCCATAATATCGAATTCTAAATTGACAGAAGTTCCCTTTTCAATGAACTGAAAAGTGGTGTGTTCGTAGGTAAAAGGAATAATAGCCACCGAGAACGAAGTCTTTGAACTGTCTACGACTGTAAGGCTTACGCCATTTACACAAATGCTTCCTTTTGGAACGGTTATGTGGCCAAGTTCTTTTGGAGCATATTCAAAAGTGAAACTCCAACTGCCGTTGTTTTCCAATTTAGAAATACAGGTTCCAACCACATCTACATGTCCTTGCACATTGTGTCCATCTAGTCGATCGCCTACTTTTACGCAACGTTCAAGATTGACTTTATCTCCTTCCTTCCAACTACCAATGGTGGTTTTCTGAATGGTTTCGTCAATGGCCGTTACGCGGTATTTTTCTTCGGAAATTTCAACCACGGTTAGGCAAATTCCGTTGTGCGCTATACTTTGATCTACTTTCAAATCTTGTGTGAAATCGCATGTGAGCCAGAGTTCAAGGTTACTTCCCACGGTTTCGGTCTTTGCAATTTTTCCCAGCGATTCTATAATTCCTGTGAACATCGTTTATTGTTGAGGTGTGGCTTTGGTAGCGTCTAAAATTTGAATGTAGCCTTCTTTCGAAACCGGAACAATTCCTTGCAAGCGAATGGTGTTCACAACTAAGGTGTAATAATAGGTTCCAGCGCTGACAAGATTTTGCGTGTTTTCATCTGTAGCGTTCCACAAGATATCGGGGTCGGTTGTTTGGAACAACAGAGTACCGTATCGATTGAAGATTTTTAAGTCAATGCTTTCAATGGAACGATAGGGAAACGGTTTCAAAAGATCGTTCATACCATCGAAGTCGGGAGTAATAATATTTGGGATTTCGTAGGTCGGGCAATTGTCGATGCACACAACGTTTGAAGGCACACTTTCATTCTGATGCAGCTGTCCGTCGGGCCATAAATTAAGAGAATCTAATGCGGTAATGTAGAAACATCCAGCTATGCTTTCGAGTCCGTTCGGATGAATGAACTCGAACTCGGTGCTATTCATTCCGTTGAGCGTTCCAAGGACGGTGTATTTGCTGGTGTCTGTGGGAGCGTAATAGATGTTGTAGGCCGTTATGTCTTGCGCGCAAGATGGATCTATGTTGTTCCAAGAGATTTGGAGAGAAGGAATTTCACAATTGTTTATCTGCGATATAAGTGGCGCACACGGCGCGGTAGAATCGAATGGGCTGGCGCAAATTTCTTGACTGAAATTGTAGATTGAATCGGGCACGTTTGGAGCGCCGTATGATCCTAATGTAAGAACTTTGTAGCAATACGATGCGTTGTTCACCAAACCAGTATCGAGGTATTGCGATGCAGTAGTTTCATTCAATAACGAATAAGCCAATTCGCTTGGCGCTTTTCGATAAATGAAATAGCGCGAGTTTAACCAAGGAAATTGTCCGCCCAAGTTCAATTGAATGGCATTGTCTTGCGGGGTAGCAGATAGCCATGGTGAAGTTGCGGGAGAGGAATAACCCACCACATCTTGGTTCGAATAAAATTTCACGCGGTATTTCTTCAACGAAGCTGCGGTGTTAATGTTCGAATGATAATAGATGGTATCGCCACTATTTAAGATGTTGAAAGGGTTTGAAGCGAAGATGGTTTGCCAGGTTCCGCCATTATCGAATTCCAATTCGTAGTGGTAAGGTGGAAGAAAAGCAAGTGTATCTAGCTGCGAAGGAGGAGACCACCAAACGGTATCGCTTCCAACTGAAATATCGGTTGTTTCAATACTCACTTTTGTGATTACGGGAATGTCTTTCAAGATTTGAACACAAGCCTCATCGCTAGCATAGCTAAGGGCGCCATCGGGCCAAACTGTTACCACGCGATAGCAAAAAGGAACACCAAAGCCAGGAGCATTGTCATGGAACGTTGTGCTATTAGCCCCTAAGGTTTGTCCGACGTACACATAGCCGGTGTAGGCTGGCATTCCCACTTCACAATTGGATGGATTGAAGTTGAATCCGTTTTGTCTTCTGTAAACGAAGTAGCGAACATTCGCGAATTCATACGGAGAAAAAGTTCCGCTGCAAGGCGTCATATTCCAGGTTACACTAACGGTGGAACCCACAGCATTGGCTTGCACATTTTGGACTTTAGGAGCCACCACAGTTATGTTCACCGTTTCAATATCTGCTAAGGGTACATAACCGTTGTCTAACGCTTCGAAGCTCACGGTGTATGGTGTAGCGCGAACCTCTTTGCATTCCGGATGCCAGTAGAAAGTGTCTGTGAATGTGTTGAACTCGGCTTCGTGAACAACGTTGGTTAACGGTCCACCGTAGGCGCTAATGAACACGGAATTTCCATTCGGATCAGATGCGTTTACATCGAATTGAATGGTGCTTCCCGCTTCTACACAATAGTCTGGAAGAGGCGCAATAACAGGCGGTTGGTTATTGCACGTTATAACCGTAATCTGCATATCACGAATTACATAACCGACTAACATTCCGTTCCTGTACTCTTCAATTTTAATGGCAATATTGAACTCTCCGGCCAATGGCGGAACTACCCAAGTCACGTCACCGGTATTCACATCTATACTAAAAACATCTGAACCATTCACGGTACTTGCATCTGGAAGAAGCCATCCGGTGAGTGGCTCTGCTCCTGCGCCCATGCAGGGTACAAGAGAATAAACCAAAGAATCTCCATCTGGGTCGTACGCCACTGGATTGTGAATCCAGGGCTGATTGAGACATGCGTCTTCAATCGGCATTTTTAAAAGTTGAACGGAATTGTTATGTCCGGTTGCAGGAGATATCACAATCATGGATTGAATGGTGAACACTTGGTTCACGGAATTCAAAATATTAATAACCCCTTCGTTTCTGTTGGGGTCTTCCATGGAGAGGTAATATACTCCCGGACCTGCGTAGGTGTGAAATCCAACGTATTGATTTTTTTTCGCATCGCCAGACAAGATTGCTTCCACCGATCGGGGCAAACTATCGAGTTGTGTATCGGGTGTTCCGGCTGGCTCGTCTCCCCATTTAATTTTAAGAAATGGCCTGTCTGCCGCGAAACTGCTGGCTTTCGTAATGGTGTTTATGGTCACCTTGTAGGTGTATCCACTTACGTGCTCGTATATAATTTCTCCCGCGCGATTGTGCGTTGCCCAAGCCGCAAGCGTTATGAGCCAGGTGCAAAATGTGAGTAGGAGTTTTCGAGTCATTAGTTGTTAGACAATTTAAAGTGCCATTTGGTTTGCTTATTCAACACAAATTTTTGTTCGGGCGATTCCATTATCAGTAAGAACTTCTAAAATGTACCAGCCTGCAGCAAGTTCATTCACATTTATAGTTCTTGAATCGGTGATCACATTCTTCACACATTTCCCTTCATTTGAAAGAATGCGTAATTGGAATTTTTGAATGTTTGAAGGTATTCGAAGCTGAATGACTTCTGAAGCGGGGTTCGGGAATACTTGAATGCTAGAAGCTGTTTCGAAGTTTTGAATTCCATCTGACAACTGCAGCGTTACGCAATAATCTTCCACTTCCCCGTATCCGTAGGTTCCGCATGCGGTTGGAGGAGTTCCAGCTCCGAACGTTCCAACGTAAGACATACCCACACGCATGCGGGTGCTACCTGGAGCAATAGCAGTTCCTGAAGGAAGAGTAATGGAACCACTCACGGCTGCCTGCGATCCAGTTCCTGCATCATAAGCCAGTTCAGTAGGTTCTTCGAAAGTGCCGTTTGCGTTGTAATCAATCCAAATTTTAAAATATTCATTGTAAGAACCCGCCGAAAAACCTGGAGTTAAAACAACGGGATAGGCATTACCAGCGACAAGTGAAAGGGTGTTTAAACTTGTGTAGTCGGTGTATGTTGCGTTTGCGGTGCTTGTGTTTGTGAATGAGCCAACGCTTACTTCATTAATGAATTCTGCACTTGCATCTCCTCCGTTCGCATCGCAATAAATTATATCGGTACATGAGCCACAGCCTGTGGTTGAGAAGTCGAATGGTGTAATTGGATTTTCAGGATTCACACAAACGGAGGTCACTTCAATGGTATAGGTGGTGCAAGAGTCTAGTCCGGTGAACAAGAAATTTGGTTCAGTGGATTGAAATGAATTTGTTCCGTTTGGTCCTGTTAATTGAACGGTATAGCCTTGCGCAGCAAATACATCGTTCCAAGATACCGAAGCCGTTGTTGCGCCTTGCGCATTCGGAACCGAATAAACGTTCGGGTTTACACAACACCCTTCTGTATTCAGAATAAATGAGTTTGTCCAACTACCTTGAACGCCAGCACAAACAGATGCCAATTGAATTTCGTAAACAGAGCAAGAGAGTAGTCCGGTTAGAAGAACATTGTTTGCGTTAATATTTTCAATGAGAATCCAGTTACCCGAACCTTGCACCTGATATTGACAAGCGAAGGTGGTTACATCTGGCGTGCTGCTCCAAAAAATACTGTAATCTAATAGGTTTGGAATTTGCATCGCACCAATCGCAAAGGGTGCAACGCATCCGCCGTTTGAACAATCGTTCAAAATTAAGTCGAGGCTGTTTCGAACATTCAATCGTCCACCGGTACCCACTTCTGCTTGTAGATTTGAGACAGGGTCTACTCCGTTGAAAATGTAATCGCGAACCATTTGTGCGCCTGTCATGGCATTTGCATTTACAATAGACATGAGTGAATTGCAGGGTGCTGAATAGAGCAGCGCCACACTACCTGCCACACAAGGGCTTGCGAAGGAAGTTCCTGAAGTGTTACCATAGGTGGTGTTGCCTGCTAAATAAACGGCTTCACCGGGGGCACCTAAGTCAATGGCTGTGGTGCCATATCCACTGAATGTGCGAACGTCAGAACTGTTGGTCGCAGTTACTGCAATAAGATATTCACTTGGACATGCTGTGGGTAAATCTCCGACCACATCTACGTTTACATTGTTGTTAGCTGTTGCGCCGCACGAAAGAATTCCGGCAACACCCAAGGTGTCGTACATGGCGCACCACAAAGGCGCTTGAGACGGTTGACCATTATCGGTTCCCCAACTGCTATTCGTTGCTACGACGAATGCACCTTGGGCGCCTCCAGTTTGATTGTATAGACGTCGCATTTTTAATGGATAGGTATAAGCTTCAATAACGCCAGCCTCAGTAACACCACCCATATCTACTTGCATAATTTTCACATTCCAATTCACGCCGGTAATTCCAAGTGCGTTGTTTCCTTTCGCACCAATCATACTGCTCACTTGTGTTCCGTGATTTCCAGTTGCAATAACATCGTTGAATGAAGTGGTATTCCATCCGTTTACGTCGTCTATGTATCCGTTGTTGTCATCGTCAATTCCATTGCCAGCAATCTCGTTGGTGTTGGTCCAGTGGTTCGCAACAATGTCTTCTTGGTTCCATGTTGCTCCGCCGCCTTCAACCACGCATACTACTATTTCATCTCCGAAGGAGGTAAGTCCACCGGTGGTGATGTCCCACGCTTCAGGCGTGTCAATGTCGTTGTCTGAAGCGTCGTTGTGAAACCATTGTTGACCGAAGGAAGGGTCGTTGGGTACAATTCGCTCTGCAATTTTATGGTTTGCTTGTGCCAATTGAATGCTGGAGCAAGTTGGAGCGAAACGAATAATTTCATTCAGAGAAACAGCATCTTCGTTAAAAGTGAAAAGCCATGCACGCATGATATCGCTTACTTCGTAACCAACTTTTATTTCTGGAAGAATTCCAAAATGTTGAATCAATTCCGCTTGTGCTTCAACCGGGGAAAATCCTTTTTTAAGTTGAAGAATGAATTCGTTATTCATGCGTTCGGCTTGCCCGAAAGAAAACAACGAAACGGCGAAAAAACTTAAAAGGAAGAAAGTTGATTTAGTAAGAGAAATTCTGTTTTTCATGCCTTGTTCTGATATTCTGTAAATATCGGAATGAAAAGGTCTTACATGTTCACAGAAATGTCTTTTTTCCTTGCAAAAATTAGGCTTCGTTTACAATTATACGCTTCACACGTTGAGGAATTCCCGTGAGCACTTCGTAGGCAATGGTATCGCAGTCGTTTGCGTAGTTTAATATGGAGTGCTCGGAATTGAAAACAATGGCTTCATCGCCTTCTTGAACAGTTATCCCCGTTACATCCACCATGGTGACGTCCATGCACACGCGACCGACAACGGGACAGGCTTTTCCGTTAATGAAGACTTTTCCTTTTCCGTTGGAGAGTGATCTGCGGAAGCCGTCTGCGTAGCCAATCGGAAGAACGGCAATTTGCATTTCTTGGTTTGAGGTAAATGTTCTTCCGTAACCAACGGTTTCCTGTGGAAGCACTTTCTTAATTTGAACTATGCTGGTCTTTAGGCTTCCGACGTTGCGCAACATTTTTTGTTCTTCTTCGAAGGCGGAAACGCCATAAAGTCCAATTCCTAAGCGAACCATATCGAATTGCGCGTTTTTCCATCGTTGAATGCCACCGGTATTTGCGGCATGAAGAATAGGCGTATAGCCAAGCACTTCGGAAATTTTCTTGGAACGGTTTTCAAAATCGGTAAGTTGATCTTGGGTGAAGGCGTCGTGCGATTCATCTTCTGAAGCCGCGAAATGTGTGAAGATGCTCGCTATTTCAATGTTTGAATTTTCACTCAACAATGAAAGTAAATCAGGTGTTTCATGGCTTTTGAATCCCAAACGGTTCATGCCCGTGTCTAACTTCAAGTGGGCTTTGAATGTTTTTTCTGAATTGAATTCTTTCGCTGCTTTGGCGAAGGCTTTGAACGATCGAATGGAAAATAACTCAGGTTCTAATCGGTGTTTGAAAATCGGAGCGAAATCTGTCACGTTCGGTTCAAGCACTAAAATAGGCAACGAGATTCCTGCTTCGCGAAGTTGAACTCCCTCATCTGTATAGGCTACCGCAAGTGCATCTATGCCGCAATTGGCAAGGCAAACAGCTACTTCAACGGCTCCAATTCCGTATCCATTCGCTTTCACCATGCCCATGAGTTTTACCTTGGGTTCAAGAAGAGAACGGAAATAGTAGTAGTTGTTCGCAAGCGCATTCATGTTCACTTCGAAAATGGTTTCTTGGTGTTGCTCTTGCAGCGCGTTAACTATTTTTTCGAATTGAAACTTGCGTGCACCTTTGATTAACAAAGCGCTCGATTCGATTTTATTTGAAAGAAGAAACGCAACAAGTGCTTCTGTACTTTCAAAGCATTGGAACGATTTCGGAAGAATATTTTTATGTTGAAGGAATTGGTCACCGACTGAAAAAACTTCATCGATTTGAAATTCGTTCATGAGTTCACACACGCGTGAAATCCAGACCTCACCATTCATTCCGCTTTGAAGAATGTCTGAAATAATTGCACCTCTTTTGTTGGTTTGAATGTTCAAATTAAAATGTTGAAGCGCAAGCTTTAGCGAAGTGAGATCGTTGCTGTACCCGTCGTTCAACAATTGAATTCCACCGATTCCTTTCAATTGTTGCATGCGCATTTCAACGGCAAGCAGTTGCGGCGCTTTTTCCGAAAGTTGCTGAAGCGAAAGTCCGAATTGCAGAGCAGTTGCGGCAGCTAGCGCGAAGTTGTCAATTGAAATAGGGTCCGTGAATGGAATTTCGGCATCTGACATTTCTCCTTTCCAGCGAAAGGAAATGATTGAATGCGATGAAGAAGAAGTGACCTTATCGATTGAAAAGTCGTCATTCAAATTGCTTCCAACACGAATTAATTTTCCGTGAAAATCTATTTTGATATCGGATTGAACCACGAGAGTTTCGCATGACGAAAACAATTTCATTTTTTCTTGAAGGAGTTCCTCTTGCGAATGGAAATTTTCGGCATGTGCACTTCCTAAAAATGTGAAAACACCTGTTGTAGGTTGAATGATGCGCTGCAGTGCAGGCATCTCTCCTGGAAGAGAAATTCCCGCTTCGAATATGCCAAGGTTGTGGATTTGTTCCAACTGTAAAACAGCTAGAGGAACACCAACTTGCGAATTGAAACTCTTTGGACTTCTTGCTATGCAGAAATCATCTGCTAGCAGTTGATTGATCCATTCTTTCACTATTGTTTTCCCATTACTCCCCGTAATTCCAATGACTGGAAGGTTGAATTGTTTGCGGTGATAAGTCGCAATCTTTTGGAAAGCGTCGGTAGTATTTTCAACGTGAATTACAAAACAATTGGTGGGAAGATGCACATCTTCCGAAACAATGAAAGTGCGTATTCCCTTTTCATAGGCAGCCGTTACAAAAGCATGTCCATTGAAGTGTTCTCCTTTCAGTGGAATGAACAGTGTGTGCGCCGCATCTATGGTGTGGCGCGTGTCGGTGCATATAAAATGAATAAAATTTGAGCTGTACTCTTCTGAGATTTCGCTCCCTAAAATTTGGGAAAGATGAGAAATAGAAAGATTCAGTTTCATGCTGAAGTGTCGACTTCGGTGACAGCTTCTTCAACGGAAACTTCCTCTTCTTCCTCTTTGAAAAAGCGTCTTTGAAATAGAAGAATAAGAATGATTCCTACCGAAATAGAAGCGTCTGCAATGTTGAAAATAGGAGGAAAGATTTCTGCTCTTTCACCGGCATGAATAGGCGACCACGAAGGAAAATCGAGTTCCTTGGTGAGGTGAATCATGTCTACCACATTACCCATGAGAAAAGGAGCATAGCCTTGAGTGGAGAATGCTGCAGTGTCTGAATAGGCCGAATAGTCTTGGGAGTGTGGATCGAAGGTAGAACCCTTATCGAAGCAAAGTCCGTATACGGCGCTGTCTACGATATTTCCCAAAGCACCAGCCACAATAAGCGCTAGGCAAAAGAGATAACCTTGATGGGTTTTCTTTTTGGTTAGTTTGAAGATGTAGATGATAATGGCTGTTACAACAACAATTCGAAATATGCTTAGCGCAAGTTTCCCCGTTGTTCCAGGGAACATCCACCCGAATGCCATACCCGGATTTTCAACAAATTGCAAGTCGAGCCATCCGGGAATAAGCTCCACGTTTTCTCCATAGAGAAACGTGAGCTTTATCCAGATTTTTAATAGTTGATCTAGCGCAACAACGCTGATAATAGTTAAGAGTACTTTTCTCACTTCACGAGATCTTACTGCATGTTTTTGGCTTCAATACTAAGAGTAGCATGAGGCACCAAACGCAAGCGTTCTTTTGGAATCAATTGCCCTGTAACACGACAAACACCATAGGTTTTGTTCATGATGCGTAGCAATGCGTTTTCTAGGTTTTTGATGAACTTCTCTTGACGAGCTGCCAATTGCGCAATTTCTTCGCGGCTATTGGTGTCACTTCCATCTTCCATCATTTTGAATGTTGGAGAAGTGTCGTCTGTGCTGTTGTCTCCTTCTCTTGAAAGAGACTCTTTCAACTCTTCGAAATCTGCACGAGATTGTTCTAGTTTTTCTTGAATAAGAATTTCAAATTCTTTCAAATCTTTGTCTGAGTAACGTAATCCTTTCACTGGTTCTGCTGGCATCTTCACTGGTTCTTTTTTAATCTCTGGAGCAGGTTTGTAAACGGGAGCAGTATTCTTTGCCTCGGGTTTCTTCACGGCCGCTGGTTTAGCGACAACTGCTGGAGCAGGTTTAACTTTTTTTATTTCTACTTTCTTTACTGGCGCAACTACTTTTTTGGCAGGCGTCGCTTTCTTCACTGGGGTTGCTTTCTTTGCTGGCGCAGCTTTTTTAGCTGGTGCAACTTTTTTCGCAACTACTTTCTTTGCTGGCGCAGCTTTTTTAGCCGGTGCAACTTTTTTCGCAACTACTTTCTTTGCTGGAGCAGCCTTCTTCGCTGGCGCAACTTTTTTCGCAACTACTTTCTTTGCTGGAGCGGCTTTCTTCGCTGGCGCAACTTTTTTCGCAACTACTTTCTTTGCTGGCGCAGCTTTCTTTGCTGGCGCAACTTTTTTCGCAACTATTTTCTTTGCTGGCGCAGCTTTCTTCGCTGGAGTAGCTTTTTTCGTAACTACCTTCTTTGCTGGCGCAGCTTTTTTCGCTGGTACTGCCTTTTTAGCTACTACTTTTTTCGCAGGAGCTGCCTTCTTCGCAGACGCAGATTTTTTCACAACAACTTTTTTGGCAGGGGTAGATTTTTTTGCCATGGGTCTTAGAGGTTTTTGGTTAATAGTAAGCGCACCACTTCTTCACCTTCCCATTCAACCGCGACACCCCCTTCCATTTCTGGAACAAACTCAAGCGAAGAAGCAAGTACTTGACTGCTAATATATTCAGAATTGTTTTTCAAAACATCATTCAGGTAGTTTTCTCCCGAAACTTTAACAATAATTTTATCTGTCACCTCGAAATTCGTTTCTTTTCGCAGGTTTTGAATGCGATTGACCAATTCACGAGCGTAACCTTCTTCCTTCAGTTCAGGAGTAATGGTGACATCTAAGGCAACAGTTAAGTTACCTTGATTTGCGACTTTCCAACCAGGAATATCAACGGGAATAATC